>JAHIOQ010000146.1 GCA_018895275.1 Candidatus Omnitrophota bacterium | reverse complement strand
CTTTTCAGTCTTTCAGCTAACAATAGCTCTTTGGCTGGATAATGAGTTGTTGGGGTAACATGGCTCTGCTCTTTTTTGGGAAAATTAGTTAAAAATTGCTGTAAAAGCTGTTTTTAAATTTCTATTTAGGATTTAGGGTTTGTATTCGTAATTTGCGCATTTCACAATTAAATGGTATACTTAAAAGCTTTTTCTAGCCGAGAGATTTCAAATTAATGTGAAATAAAGGAAGGTGACCTGGAAATGACCGGCAAGATTCTAATTGTGGAAGACAATCCCGCTGATATGAAGTTTTTGAAGGAAACGCTGGAACGGGAAAAATATGAAACTATTTGCTCGAAAAACGGAGAGGGTGTTTTTCCTTTATTGGAATCAAATCCCCCGGACTTGGTGATTCTAGATATATTACTTCCGGATATCGACGGCTTTGACGTGTGCAGGCGCATTAGGCAAAATGATTTATTTATCAGTTTGCCGGTACTTTTTTATACAACGATCAGTACCATAAATGAAAAATTGATTGGGCTGGAGGTCGGCGCCTCTGACTTTTTAACCAAAAGCGCGGATGAACGCGAGCTATTGATTCGCATCCGAAACCTGCTTAACGCGAAAAAGAAGATTGATAAAATAGTTAAGCTCTCGTTTTACGATGAGCTTACGGAGATTTATAACCGCAGGTATTTTTACCACCGACTGCGCGATGAATGCGAACGCAGCAAGCGGTATAAACGCAACTTCTGCTGCGCGATTATGGATATAGATTATTTCAAAACAATAAACGATACGTTCGGACACCCAACTGGAGACCGCGTTTTAAAAGAGGTGGCCGAGGTAACACGCAGCAATATCCGCACTGCGGATGTGTTATGCCGCTACGGAGGAGATGAGTTTGCCGTATTGCTTCCGGAAACGGATCTGCCTGGAGCATGCGTGACCACGGAAAGGGTCCGGCGGTTTATTGCAAATCTTGAAGCAGAAAACGGTGAAAAGCCGCACCACGTTACGATCAGCTGCGGGATCAGTGTCTTTTCCGAAAGCATAAAGGATATGAATGAGTTGATGTCACAGGCGGATAATGCCTTATATAAGGCCAAGCAGGAAGGCCGCAATCAGATTAAGGCGTATATCGAAAAATAGGCGATAAAGGGGTATTGCTTACACTTATATTTTGGACGATTGTGTCCGCGAGCTCCATGTTCGGGAACCCCTTTTTACGTACACTGACGTCTATGGTTATGGTTTGAGATTTTTGTTGGATGAGCTGGATGGAAATATCAGAATCCTCCATTGCCGCGGAAATCTTTCCCTTGTTTACATCTTCGCTGCTGACCCGGGCGTTCATTTCTTCCAAGGTAGCAAGGGTTATTGCCCAGGCATGGCCATATTCCATATAACGTTCAAGACGGATGGTGTCCAAGCCTAAGCCGATGCCGCCGGCAGTACCCGCTCCGATGAGAAACGCGGAACAGCCGGAAACGGACAGCGTGAGTACTGTACAAAGCAAAAAAAGTGTTATTTTTTTCATAACAGCCTCCTTAATGAGCAGATAAAATACGAAATTTAATAATTTCGTATTTTATAGGCCGTTAGGCCGTCTACGAATTAATCCCGCCCCGAATGAAGTTGCCCGCTTAAGCATCTCTTCGGGATCCCGATGCGCTGCCAGAGTCAGATCCTGCATTCGGGACAGCTTGCCGAGGAAAATCTCACAAGAGATTTTCCCGGCGTTTAAGCCAGGGATACGTAATGAGCTTATCGTTCCGCAAGAGTTTGTTTTTAACCTGTTGCAGAATTGCGGCGTTTTCTGATATCTTATATTATCATATCATACTATGGCGAAGAACAACAGAGATGGAATTAATTGCGGGAAATTGCGGGAAAATTGCGGGAAATGCTTGCGTCCCGTTGTTGCTTATGATATACTTAATGCCCTTTTTGTAAAGAGGGGTTTGAAATAAATAATGAGAGCAGATAAAAAAGGAGAGCTAAGAAATGCCGCGTATAATCGAATTGCAAAAGGTAAGAAATATCGGGATTATGGCACATATCGATGCCGGAAAGACTACGGTTACGGAACGCATTTTGTTCTATTCCGGCCGTTCACATAAGATGGGAGAAGTCCATGACGGTAAGGCGCAGATGGACTGGATGAAACAGGAGCAGGAGCGCGGAATTACGATTACTTCCGCGGCAACTACTTGTTTCTGGAATGCTCACCGGATTAATATTATCGATACCCCCGGCCACGTGGATTTTACCGTGGAAGTCGAGCGAAGCCTGCGCGTTCTTGACGGAGCGGTTGCGGTTTTTTGTGCCGTGGGCGGCGTGGAACCCCAATCGGAAACCGTATGGCGCCAATCCGATAAATATAATGTTCCTAAGATTGCGTTTATTAACAAAATGGACCGTATCGGCGCGGACTTTTTCGGTGTAATTAAGAATATCGAAGAGGATCTCGGTGCGAATGTTATCCCTTTACAGATACCTATCGGCGTGGAAGACGCGTTTCGCGGCATTATCGACTTGATCGAAATGAAAGCATATATCTATGCGGATGAATCCATGGGGAAGAATTTTCAGGTTGAGGATATCCCCGAAGAGTATCTGAAGCTGGCGAAAGATTATCATCATATCATGGTGGAAAAGGCGGTTGAACTGGAAGATTCGCTTATGGAGAAATACCTTGAGTCGGAGGAATCGCTTACTCAGGAAGAGCTGATTGCGGCAATCCGTAAAGGGACGATCGCGAATAAAATCGTTCCGGCCGTGTGCGGCTCGGCGTTTAAAAATAAAGGCGTGCAAAAACTGCTCGATGCCGTAACCTATTATTTGCCTTCCCCTCTGGATTTAGCGGATATCGAAGGCCATGACCCGGATAATCCGGAGCAAAAGCTTACGCGCAAAGCCGCGGATGATGAGCACTTTTCCGCGCTCGCGTTTAAGGTGCAGGCAGACCCGCACATGGGAAAACTGATTTATTTTCGTGTTTATTCGGGCTGTTTAAAAGCCGGTTCATATGTTTATAACTCGACAAAAGACAGAAAAGAACGCGTGGGAAGAATTTTACAAATGCATGCCAATGAGCGGGAAATCCGCGAAGATATCTTTGCCGGAGATATTGCCGCGGCCGTAGGTTTGGACTATACGATTACCGGTGATACGCTTTGCGATGAAAAAAATCCGATTGTGCTGGAGGCCATGGAGTTTCCGGCACCGGTGATGTCTTTGAGCATTCACCCCCAGAGCCGGGTGGACCAGGATAAGCTGGGTAAAGGTTTGATGCGCCTCGCGGAAGAGGACCCGACCTTCAGCGTGCAGACCGATAAAGAAACGGATGAAACGATTCTTTCCGGAATGGGAGAGCTGCATCTGGAAATCATTGTCGACCGCTTAAAACATGAGTTTAAGGTTGATGCGGTTGTCGGCCAGCCCAAGGTTGCTTATCGTGAGACGATTGTCAATTCCGCGTCGGAAAATTATAAGCATGTAAAGCAGACCGGCGGTAAGGGGCAGTATGCGCACGTATCTATCGAGATATATCCTAGCGCGCCGGGCGAGGGCTTTGAATTCAATAATGAAATTACCGGCGGCACGATTCCGCGCGAATACATTCCCGCAGTGGAAAAAGGGATTATCGCGATAATGCAGAGAGGGATTTTTGCCGGATTCCCGATTGTGGATGTGCGTGTTGACCTGGTGGACGGCTCCTATCATGAAGTCGATTCTTCGGAGATGGCGTTTAAAATTGCGGCGGCCGAGTGTTTTAAACGCGCTTTCTTAAAGGCCGCGCCGGTGCTGCTCGAACCGTATATGTCCGTAGAGGTGATTACTCCGGAAGAATATATGGGCGATATCGTCGGCAACATTTGTTCGCGGCGCGGAAAGATTGCCGGCATGGAAGCAAAGGTAAATCAACAGATTATCTCCGCTGAGGCGCCGCTGGCGGAAATGTTCGGATATGCGACAAGTTTGCGTTCCATGAGCAGCGGCCGCGCTGTCTATTCCATGCATTTTGAAAAATATATCGAAGTGCCGTTTGCCATATCGGAAAAGATTGTCGAAGAAAAACTCAAGGCCAAACAGAATAAATAACCCAAAATTCAATGTTTTAAAATGTATGGGTAAGCATTGGAAAGCATGTTCTTGACAGAGGCAGGTGGTTACGGTATTATGTGTTACATAGTGATGTAACTATAAAAATGTATCAAAACCCCGGGGAAAAGGACATAGGATGGAACGAAAAAAGATAGTGCTGATCGATGACGAGGAAAATTTCTGTTTTTTGGTAAAACAGAACCTTGTGGAAAGCGGCAGATTTGATGTCGAATACGCGACCGATCCTGATGTAGGCATAAAACTTGTAAAAAAAATCACCCCCGATGTTATTCTGCTTGATGTTACCATGCCGAAAAAAAGCGGTTTGCAGGTGCTTGAGATCATTAAAAAAGACACAAATACCGTTTCTATCCCGGTAATTATGCTTACGGCAGTTCAGGATGATAAGACAAAATTAAAAGCATCGTATTTATTCGGCGATGATTACCTCATCAAACCGATATCTTTTGACGTTCTTGAAGCAAAAATTACCGAAGTAATCGACCGCCAGGCACGGTTGCGTTAGTTGTCCTTGAGTACGGGAGTAGATAGAAGGGGGGATCTGTCATGCCGGAAAAACGGAAGATATTGATTATTGATGATGAAGCGCATTTCTGCGCCTTGGTGAAAAACAATCTGCAGGCAAGCGGCGCTTTTGAAGTAATCACCGCGAATGACGGTGCTTCGGGTATTGTTGCCGCACGGCTGCAACGTCCGGACCTGATTCTTTTAGACGCGATTATGCCGACGATGCATGGGATGAAAGTGGCCGCTGCACTCAAGAAAGACCCTCAAACCACATCTATTCCGATTATATTCCTGACGGCAATTGTGACAAGAGAAGAAGTCGGCGTGGAAGCAATGCGCAATATCGGCGCGTATAATTATATCGCCAAACCGGTGATTACGGACGACCTGATCAAGTGTATTAACAAAGTGCTTTCGGAGCAGGCCGGGAAATAGAGAAAACTCGGCGCTGCCGCGAAAGACAAATGCTTTTTATAGCCTGTCTACGACAAGGCTTCGGTGGATTTACATACGGTAAAATATCCGGGTTAACAGCGGAGGACAATAGGAATGTCAAACGATTATTCGCAGGAAAGCTGGGTTACCGTTAAAAGATTAATGACCAAAGACGGGATCATCGTTTCTTTTAAAGATAACCGGCAGTATATCCTGGCCAAAGACCAGTACGCGGCGACAAAGCATGATAATTTTACGGCCATGGCCATTGCCATAAGGGATAGGCTTGTCGAACGCTGGATTATGACTCAGCAGCGTTATCATCGGGAAAACCTGAAACGTGTTTACTATCTTTCGATGGAGTTTTTAATCGGCCGGCTCCTGGAAAATAATATTCTTAATCTCGGGCTTTGGGATGAGGCGCGGGAAGCGCTCAATGCGATGGGGCTTGATATAGAAACGATATATAATCAGGAATCGGACGCCGGCTTGGGAAACGGCGGCCTGGGCAGGCTTGCGGCATGTTTTCTTGATTCCATGGCTACCTTGGAAATCCCGGCGCATGGCTACGGCATACGCTATGACTATGGGATTTTTCTGCAAAGAATAATTGACGGTTATCAGCTGGAGCTTCCGGATGAATGGCTTAAGCTGGGCAATCCCTGGGAATTCGCGCGGCCGGAATATACGGTAAAAGTGCGTTTTTACGGCAAAACGCATACCTTTCATGACCGACAGGGGAAATTACGCGTGATCTGGTCGGATACGAAAGATGTGCTTGCCGTGCCCTATGATATGCCGGTTCCCGGGTATAAAAACGATGTGATTAACACGCTGCGCCTGTGGTCGGCACGCAGCGCGGAAGAATTTGACTTTGAGTATTTTAACGACGGCGATTATGAACGCGCGGTATATGACCAGGTTTTTTCCGAAAATATTTCCAAGGTCCTTTATCCTAATGATATTATCATCCAGGGAAAGGAATTAAGGCTTAAGCAGGAATATTTCTTTACTGCCGCTTCGGTGTCGGATATCATCCGCCGCTTTAAAGCGGATAATCACGATTTGCGGCAGCTGCCGGAAAAGGCGGCGATCCAACTTAACGATACGCATCCGGCCCTGGCGATTGTCGAGCTTATGCGTATTTTGATTGATGAGGAAGAGCTTGATTGGAATGCGGCCTGGGATATTGCGGTTAGGACATTTGCCTATACCAATCATACGGTTATGCCGGAAGCCCTGGAGAACTGGCCGGTGCCTCTATTTGAAAAACTGCTGCCGCGGCACCTGCAGCTTATATATGAGATTAACCACCGTTTTTTGCGGGAAGTGGCAAACCGTTATCCCTGGGATGGCTACCGCTTGGCAAGAATGTCGATTGTAGAAGAAGGGAATCCCAAACATATCCGCATGGCCTATCTGTCCATTGTCGGCAGCCACTCGGTTAACGGCGTTTCTTCGCTTCATTCGGAAATAATAAAGACGAAGCTTTTCAAGGATTTTTATGATTTATGGCCGGAAAAATTTAATAATAAAACAAACGGTATCACGCAGCGGCGCTGGCTGCGCAAGACGAATCTTTCCTTATCGGATTTAATTACGAAGACAATCGGTGATAAATGGATTACCAACCTTGGCGAATTGGAAAAACTCCTGCCGTACCGCGATGATGAAGCATTTCGTGCGGCATGGGAACGCGTTAAAGCGGATAATAAAAAAACGCTGGCGGATTATATTTTCAAGACCGCTTACGTGCATGTGAACCCCGAATCGCTTTTCGACGTGCATATTAAGCGTATTCACGAATACAAGCGCCAGCTTTTATTTGGGCTCTACATAATATCCCAATATCTGAAAATGAAGGAAGATCCGAATGCCAATGTCCAGCCGCGGACGTTTATCTTCGGCGGCAAAGCCGCTCCGGGATACTTTATGGCAAAGCTGATCATAAAGTTTATCAATCGCATCGCGGATATCATTAATAATGATAAAGGGGTGAAAAATACGCTTAAGGTTGTATTTTTGGAAAATTACTGCGTATCGCTGGCGGAAAAGATATTCCCCGGCAGCGATTTGTCCGAGCAGATATCAACCGCGGGGACCGAGGCCTCCGGGACCGGTTGCATGAAATTCATGCTCAACGGCGCGTTAACCATAGGTACGCTTGACGGGGCGAATATTGAGATTAAAAAGGCGGTCGGCGATGAGAACATCTTTATATTCGGGCTGCGGGAAGAGGAAGTCCAGGCCTTGAAAAATAACGGTTATTCATCGGCCGGTTATGTTGAGCGTTCACCGATGCTGCGGGAGGTTTTTCAGCTGATTCAAAGCCATTTCTTTTCCCCGCTTGATCCGGAGCTGTTTGACCCGATTATCGAGAGCCTTTTGACGGTCGATCCGTTTATGGTCTGCGCCGACTTTGACGCGTATTGCGCAACGCAGGATAATATTTCCCGGGAATATCAGAACAAAGAGGCCTGGATACGCAAGTCGATTACCAACGCGGCCATGTCCGGACGCTTTTCCAGCGACAGGACAATTGCCGAGTACGCGCGGGAAATATGGGATGTCCCGTACAAAAACAATTTTTAAAACTGCAGCGTGAGCCGGACGAAAAGGGATTTCGCCGATTATGAGCACGTTATTTTCAAATATATACCGCAAACAAGGGCACAAGCAAATTTCCCTTATCGGTATCCTGGGCAGCCCGCGCTTAGGCGGAAATTGCGATATCCTGCTGGAAAAGGCCTTGGAAGGCGCGGCCGCTGCCGGCGCGTTTACGGAGAAAATAGTGTTGAATAATCTTTCCTTTGTTCCCTGCCAGGCGTGCGAGTCGGTGAGAGATGACGGCTATTGCGCCATAGAAGACGATTTCCAATGTGTGCATGAGAAGATACTGGAAGCGGACGCTTTGCTTGTTGCCTGTCCGATTTATTTCGGCAGTATCAGCGCTCAGACGAAAATGATGATTGACCGGTTTCATTGTTATTGGCGAGCCAGAAACATCGTGGGAAGTATTCCGGCCGGCACCGCAAAACGCGGCGGTTTTATTTGTGTGCAGGCCGGCGAGAGGAAAGATTTTTTTAACAATGCCGCTTTTGTAATGAAGAATTTTTTTGCCACGGTCGGCGCGGAGTACGGTGAAGAACTGTTATGCGCGAATTTAGAAGAAAAAGGAAAGGTTTCGGAACTTCCCGCACTCCTGCATAAGGCATTTTCCCTGGGGCAGCGCCTGGCCGCCGTTTAAAAGGCAATAAATCACGGTTCTGCGGTTTTTATCATATGCAATAAATTTTATTAAAATATCAAATTTATCCTGTAGGGGTTCCCCGCCCTGAACCTTTATAGAATAATGTTTGATATTATTTTTATCATCCCACGTTGCGATTATTATTTGTGGTTTTATTAAAGGAACGGGCAGTCCCGTTCCCTACAAAAATTATCTCATATCCGTATAAAATTGTCAAAAAATAACGAAGACCCTTGCTTGGGTTATGTGATTTGTTTATAATAAGACAATTACCAAGAGAATATTCGATATTCAATTGTATATTCAATAAGAGGAGTTAATAGTTTCTATAGTATATTTTGTAAACATAACTTCAAAATAGTACAATAATACCGGTACAGTGAGATGCAAAAAGTTAATGATGATTTAACCCCGATGATGAATCAATACCTGCAGATTAAGCGGGATTACCGTGACGCGATTCTTTTTTTTCGGCTGGGTGATTTTTACGAAATGTTTTTTGACGATGCGAAGCTTGCCTCGTCTATTTTAGGGCTTACGCTTACAGGTCGCGGTGCCGGGAAGAATAACCGTGTGCCGATGTGCGGCATCCCGTATCATGCCAGTGAGAACTACATCAGCCGGCTGATATCTGCCGGGCAGAAAGTGGCTATCTGCGAACAGACCGAGGACCCTAAGCTTGCCAAAGGTATTGTCAAAAGAGAGATTGTGCGCATGATTACTCCCGGAACGCTGGTCGGGCAGAGCATTTTGTCCAGGCCGCATAATAATTACCTGGCGGGCGTGTTTCAAAGGGCACCGCAGGAATTCGGGTTGGCCGCGGCGGATTTGTCTACGGGAGAGTTCCTGATCGCGGAGTTAAACAATGAAGAGAAGCTGATTGCCGAGTTGACGCGTCTTGCTCCGGCAGAACTGCTGCTTTGCGCGGCAATTAAATCAAACGCGGGGCTGCTGGCCAAAATCAGGCAGAAAACCGATGCGCCGGTCAGCGAGGTTGAGGAATGGACGTTTGACTTTACGCAAGGCTATGATAAGCTTACCGCTCATTTTAAGACAAAAAACCTGCGCGGGTTCGGCTGTGAGGAAATGTCTTTGGCCGTTAGCGCTGCCGGCGCGGTACTGCGCTATCTTGAAGGTACGCAAAAGACGGACCTTGCGCACATCAAAAAGATAACTCCTTATTCGCTGAATAAGGTTATGGTTATCGACAGTATCGCGCAGCGGACCCTGGAGCTGGTCAGATCCATACGCGGAGATAAAAAGGCGACCTTGCTGCAGGAGCTTGACTTTACGCAGACAGCGATGGCCAGCCGGCTTATCGTGCGCTGGATACAGCAGCCGCTATTGGATATCCCTGAGATTAACCGCAGGCTTGATGCCGTGGAGGAACTATACAAGGACCAATTGCTGCGCAGTCAATTTCGCGATGTACTAAAAGAGATTGTTGATATTGAACGCCTGTTGGGCCGCATCAGCCTGGGCGCGGGCAATGGCCGCGATCTTTTCAGCCTTAAGCAGTCGTTAAAGAAAGTTCCGGAACTTATCCAAAAACTCAGCGCGGTAAAAAGCGGGTTGTTAACGCAGATACGGCAGGGTATGTCCGAGCATCGGGAGCTGGTTGAATTGCTGGATAAAGGGGTTCGCGACGACGCGCCGCTGTCCGTGCGCGAAGGCCGGATGATTAAGCCGGGGTTTAACGCGGAGCTTGATGAACTGCTTAAGATTACGCAGGGAGGCAAGGAGTGGCTTGCCCGGCTGCAGCAGCAGGAGATCGAACGTACCGGAATATCTTCCCTGAAGGTTAAATTCAATAAGGTGTTTGGTTATTACATTGAAGTTAGCAACTCAAATCTGCATTTAATTCCGCCGGATTATACGCGTAAACAAACGCTGGTTAATGCCGAGCGTTTTATTACGCCGGGGCTTAAAGAACAGGAAGAAAAGATTCTTTGCGCAGAAGAAAAGCTTGTTGACCTTGAGTACCGGTTATTCATGGATCTTTGCCGGCAGGTGAGCGAACAGGCGGCTTCTATTCAGCAGACGGCGTTTTGTATTGCCGTGCTGGATGTGCTGAACAGTTTGGCCGAGGCCGCGGCGCGAAATAAATATACCCGTCCGCACTTGCGTGAAGATTCCAGCCTGAAGATTATCGACGGACGGCATCCGGTTTTGGAAAATCTGCTTAGCCGCGGCAAATTCATCCCGAACGATACACGGCTTGACTGTGAAGAAAACCAGGTGCTTATTATTACCGGCCCGAATATGGCCGGCAAATCCACTTATATACGCCAGGTGGCGCTGCTCGTGCTTATGGCGCAGATGGGTAGTTTTGTCCCGGCAAAAGAAGCGCATGTCGGCATTGTGGACAGGATCTTTACCCGTGTCGGCGCGGCCGATGATATCAGCGCGGGGATGAGTACATTTATGATGGAGATGAGCGAAACGGCGAATATCTTAAACAATGCCACCTCGCGCAGTATTATTATACTTGATGAGATAGGCCGCGGCACAAGTACGTTTGACGGGTTAAGCATTGCCTGGGCCACGGCAGAATACCTGCATGCCGGCAACGGGGCAAAGCCGAAAACCCTGTTTGCCACGCATTACCATGAGCTGGCGGAAATGGAGATGCTTTTTAAAGGAATAAAGAATTATAATGTCGCGGTGCGCGAATGGAACGATGAGGTGGTTTTTCTCTATAAATTAATCCCGGGCAGTGCGGATCACTCCTATGGAATACATGTTGCCCGTTTGGCCGGATTGCCGCGGGAGGTGATCGCCAGGGCGCGCGAAATATTGAGTAATCTGGAGATAAACAGTATGTCGCATGAGGGCATACCCAGCCTGGTAAAGTCGAATAAAAAAGACAGCGCTAATCAGGAAAAACAGGGAGAACTATTCCAGGCGAAAGAAAATCCCATTATCGCCGAGATCCGTTCGCTGGAGGTGAACCATTTAAGCCCGCTGGAGGCGCTGAACATGATTAGCGGCTGGAAGGAACGGTTGAGAAAAGAACATGAGTAAGATCAATATTCTGGCGAAAGAAGTTACGGATAAAATTGCCGCGGGAGAGGTTGTTGAACGGCCGGCATCCGTTATTAAGGAGCTTGCGGAAAATTCTCTCGACGCGGGGAGCACGCATATAGAGGTGTTTGTGGAAGACGCCGGCCGCGCCTTGATTACGGTGATCGATGACGGGGAAGGGATGATCTCGGATGATTTGCAAAAGGCCTGTTTGCGGCATGCGACGAGCAAGATATCCCGCAGTCAAGACCTGTTTTCGATACGGACGCTGGGGTTCCGCGGCGAAGCGCTGGCAAGTATTGCCGCGGTAAGTTTCCTTTTCATAAGTTCCCGGCACGAAGCGGAATCTTCCGGAAACAGGCTTGAAATAGAGGGCGGTGTATTCAAAAGAATGAAAGAAACGGCGCGTACCCAAGGCACGACAATAGAGGTGCGCAATCTGTTTTTTAATACCCCGGCACGCCTGAAATTCTTAAAAAGCAAAGCTACGGAGATGTTTCATATAATTAAAATTATTACGGAGCTTGCTCTGGTAAATCCGCAGGCAGCGTTTAAGCTTGTGCATAATAAAGAAGAACTTATAGATGTTCATGCCGGCGAAGCGGTGTTGGGGAGGATTGCGCTTTTATTGGGGCAGGAGGCGGCAGCGCCTCTTGTGCCGGTGTCATTTGAAAGCGCACCGTTGAAAATAAGCGGGTTTGTTTCCAAGGCAGGCAGCGGGTATTCTCACCGCAAGAACCAACATTTTTTTGTTAATAAACGGCCGGTGTCGGATAAGACGCTTAGCCATGCGCTAGGGCAGGGGTATCATGCTTTTTTAAACGAACATCATTTCCCGGGAGCGGTTATTTTTATTGATATCCTCCCGGACCTCGTTGACGTGAATGTCCATCCGAATAAGCGCGAAGTGCGTTTTCGTGAGGCGTCTTTGCTGCATGATACGCTGGTAAATGTGATCAGGAGTGTTTTAACGGATAAGGAACATCTGCCTCAGGGGATAGGCAGAGGTAAAGAAAAGCCGTGTTTGCCGCAAATGCCGGCTTCTTTAGGAAGACAGTATTCTTATCAGCCGCATAATTCAGAGCCTTATTCTTCTGAGCCGGCGATGCGTGATTTGTTTCCTGCGGCTGCAGGGATAGAAGATAATTTGTTCAGCCTGCAACATCCGCCGGAGGCAGCGGCAGCTGATACAGGGCGTTATTTACAGGCCGGAAATACCTATATCGTATTGCCCGATGCGCAGGGAGTGTTGATAATCGACCAGCATGCCGCGCATGAACGTGTTTTGTTCGATGAATTACGGGAGCAGTTTCAGCAAAAGAGGATAGAAAAACAGCGGCTGTTGCTGCCGCTTACGCTGCAGTTAAATAAGGCACATTATGCGCTGGTCAGGGAATATAAACCGTTTTTTAATGAGCTTGGTTTTGAAATGGATGAATTCGGCGCGGATACGTTCGCCGTGCATTCCTATCCGGCGGTGCTCGCTAAGGCGGATATCAAGGCCGAGCTGGAAGGTGTTATCGCGGAAATAGCCGACTCGGAGATCAGCCCGGATAAAGAGGCGCGTTTAACACAGTTTTTGGCAACGATTGCCTGCCATTGTGCGGTACGCGCTCACGAACGGCTTAATTCACGGCAGATAGAGTCTCTTCTTTGCCGGCTGCGGAGAACAAGCGCAGCGATGACCTGTCCGCACGGCAGGCCGACGATGATCATCTTGGGCTGGGATGAGCTGGGAAAACGATTTAAAAGAAAATAGCCGGTTTAAACAATGAAAAAAAGACATGTAGAATATTTTGTTTTTCTGATTGTCGGCGCATTTGCGATATATCTTATTCCGCAAAAGCTGGTTAGTGTATGGAATAACCGGGCCAATCAGTCTTACGATGAAGGCAATCTGGACGAAGCGGTCGCGGTTTATCAGCGCGCCTTGAAATTGTTTCCTTCGGCGCCGGGGTATTATAATCTTGGCTGCGCTTATGAAAAGAAGGGCAAGATAAAAAAGGCAATTGAAGCTTATGAGCAGGCGTTTGAGATGAAGCCTGATTATGCGCAGGCCTGCCGTGCGCTCATGGAATTATATAAAGCGCAGGGCGACGTCGAAAAAGCGCTGGAGTATTCCCGGAAGCTTCGGGATATTCCCGAGGATAAGCCGCAGGAAAGTTTAGATAACCGTAATGCGCAAAAGGAAAAGGCAGTGAAGATGTTTAACGAAGCGGTGGGCTGGTATAGGCAGGGAAATAAGCCGGTGGCGCTTACGCGTTTTCAAGAAACCATAGAATGCGATCCGGGTTTTGTTGACGCATACCGGGCAGCCGGAGATATCTGCTTTGAACAACATGAGTTTCGGCAGGCAATCGGCTATTACGAAAAAATGATTCAACTGGGCGGGGATGATGCGGTACTCTATAATAATATCGGCATTAGTTATATGCGGCAGCGCGATTACAAATCCGCCGTTAAATTTCTGAGAATAGCCTATGGAATGGCGCCGGAAAAGGCGGATATTGCCTATAACCTGGCAGGTACATTGCGGGATAACGGGGCGAGGGAAGAGGCGCTGTCTTTGTATAAAAAAGTAGAAGAAAAGATTCCCAATTACCCGAATCTCCACAATGATATGGCGGAAATTTATGAGAATACAGGACGGTTTGAAATGGCACAGCAGGAATATGAAAAAGAATACGATATCGTGCAGTCGGAAATAGCATCCGGCGTGGTAACGGAAGAAAATCTTGTGCGGTTGGCGGTTGCCTATATCGGGCGCGAAGACCCAAAGAAGGGCAAGGAGATATTGGATGAGGTTATTAAAAAAAATCCCTATTCCTGGAATGCCTATTATGCCCGCAGTTTCGCTAATGAAAGAATGGCGAATCTTCCGGCGGCGTGCCGGGATTTAGATTTAGCGGAACGTTTTGCCTGCAACCCCTTACCGCTTGTTGCCCCTGAGCCGCAAGTACAGCCGCCGATAGACGTTCCTTTACGGCCCGTCGCCGATTCCGGACCGGCTGATTTTTCCGCGGACACGGTTGTTTATTTGAAAAACGGGCATGTTATGAAAGGTAGATTAAAAGAAGAAACTGATACAAAGATTGTCCTTCAATTACAGGCCGGAGATTCGGTAGGTACCATTACTTTTTCCAAGGCAAAAGTCAAAAAAATTGAGAAGCGAAATTAATGCCGTTAAGAAACGTTGAGATAAAATTAAATTTTTCTTTGATATTATCATAACTATGCGGTAAGATTACAATAACAGCTATTTACCGTGTATAAACGGAAGGTCTAGTAAAGGAAAGGTGTCTATATGAAAAAAATATTGTGTTTTTTTCTGTGTTTTATGTTTTTGGCGGCTTCCCCTCAGTCCGTAAATGCGGCGGTTATCGGGCAATCCAATGAACAGGTGCGCGCGATTACCGATCCGATAATGGATAACATTTTTGACGGGTTGAACAATGAGGATTACGATAAATATTCCAGGGATTTTGACGGTACGCTAAAAGAAACACTTTCTCCGGAAAGGTTTCGGGCCGTACGTAAAGAGATTAAGGATTGGGTAGGAAATTATTTGTACCGCGAATATCTCGGATTTATTAACCGCCAGGCAATTACGATTATATTTTGGAAGGCGGTATTCGACAAAACTCAGGATGAGATACTGATTAAACTGGTTGTTTCCGAGCGTGACGGGAAGTATTTGGTCACCGGACTTTGGTTTCAATGAGTTGCCCCTGTTTGCGGCTAAAGGATATAAGAGGGGGAAGTGGTTTGAAGTCAAAGCCTTTGAAACTAGTTGTTTTGTTTGCGCTGTTGTGTCTTCTTATTGGAGCGCAGATATGTTTAGCAGCGGAGGACGATGCGCTTATATATGCGGATGCGGTTGAGGCAATCCGGGCCGGACAAACGGATTTTGCTTTTATGCACCTGCGTGAGTTGCTCAAGTACGGGCCGGCTTCGGTACACTATCAAGACGCGCTCTTTGCCTGCGGGGAATATTATTTTTTGAACGGCGCCTTTAACGATGCCTGGATAATGTTCGATAAGTTAATAAAGAAATATCCCCGCGCCGAGTCCCTGCCGTTTGTTGTGGGATATCTATTTCGGTTCACTCCCTCTCCCGGCATGGATATGGATGAACTGCGGAAAAAACTCGTTGAATTTAGACGGTTGAGCCTTGTTTTCAGTGAATTTAAGGGGTATACCTATATCTCGCTCCTGGGAGTGCGTTATGAGGCGAGATATTATATCGATAAAGTAGAAATTTACATTAATGGGGAAATCTTTCAAAAAATATTTTTCTAGGATATTGATTCTTGCTGCGGCCGTTACGCTTTTTTTTGTCGTGCCGCTTTTTTCTTTTTCGGCGATTACCTCTTTTCTCCGCACACACCGGGAAACCGTGGAGCGCGAAGTCAGCGGGTATTTGCATCAAAAAATCAGCATCGGAGCGCTTCGTTATCGTCCGCCGTTTTCCCTTGTTTTAGAACGGGTTAAGATTGCCGGAGATGAATCCCGGCTAGACCTGCCGCCGTTTTTTGTCAAAGAGATAAAACTGGGGATTTCTTTGCCGGAACTTATCTTTAAAAGAAGCATTGTGGCGAAAAAGATTCATTTTGTGCGTCCGGAAATAGATGTTTTTGAATACCCGCTTTTTTTAAAAGAAAACATAGAGGGGTTTATTACTTTAATCAATCTTTTGGCCGGAGGCGGTTCTCTAAACTTGAGTTTTGATGACGCGGCATTAATAATTCAGCGCCGGGGGAGTATAAGCAGGTCTGTCCGGACCACTTCAAGTATTATTATCGGGCCGGGTAAACGCGTTAGAAGTACAGGGGCAATTTCGATTGAAGAGAACGGCGGCCGGGGGTTATGGCGCCGCGAGCGTATTATTCCGCTTTCAATACAATACCGGTTCCTGGGGACGGTCATTAGCGACGCTTTTATAA
The DNA here is from genome assembly GCA_018895275.1 of Candidatus Omnitrophota bacterium. GTDB lineage: Bacteria > Omnitrophota > Gorgyraeia > B26-G9 > B26-G9 > JAHIOQ01. The sequence continues at coordinate 10,784 of JAHIOQ010000146.1, read as the reverse complement.
TCGAAGACCTGCTTTTTGAACATGAAAATTTATCCGCGTATTTTACCGGCCGGCTGGAAAAAAGCGTGCTTCGCTTAAAAGGTTTTTCTACGCTTGAAGGCCTCGGTTCCCGGGCAAGAGCGGCTACGGGATCTTCGCCGCGGCTGATGGAAACAATAAAATCGTTTCTGGCCTACCGGCGCATACCGCAAAAAATTAATCTTTCCCGCGAAGGATTTAACATTTTTGACATAGACTGCCTGCTTGTTTTTTCTTCTAAAAAGGTCAACGCGGAATATCTCCGTTTTAACCTGAATAATATTCCGGTTCTCATAAGCGGCGGCGTGTCTTTTTTGGACAAGACGTCCGTAAATGCGCGGCTGGCAACTTTCCCGGACCAGGAGCCTTTACTGCGGGAACAGAATCCGGCTAAATTCGATGCAAAAATTACCGCGGATATAAAAAACAACCGCGTGAATGCGGATATATCGCTTGATTTTTTAAAGATAACCGAACGAAAAGTATCAAAGCAAAAAATAGAAGCGGTATTTAAAGACATTTCTTTCGGTACAACTCCAGACGGCCGCTTGAAGTTACTCGCTGTCGAACTATTCCTGGCTTATTCGATAGACGGGACGGCCTATAGATTTTCCCTTAAGCAATTTGATGCCGCATGCCGGTTTTTCGACCGGCAGACCAGGTTTGTCACGATTGTCTCCCGGCTTTTTGACGGGACGGCGCAGGGATACATAGCGATGAATACTGCGGCTAGCCCGTGGGAAACGGAGTGCGGGCTTCAGGTGGAAGGAGTCAGCGCGAATGAGCTGGATATTGTTCTGCTGTCTCTTTGCGGGATGTACCGGAAGCTGCCGGCTAAATTACAGGGAAGGGTTTTCGGAGAATTTGCCTGTAACCTGAGATATCTAAATTTTCCTTATCCGGTTTTGCGCGGGGATATTACGATTAAAGACGGGTATCTGGATAATGTCCGTTTTTTTCTCTGGCTCTCCGATTTTTTCAGCCTGCCGGCATTGAAAAGGATTGATTTCTCACGCATTTCTTCCCGGTTTAAAGTAACGGATAAAGAAGCTGTTGTGGAAGAAATGCATTTAACCGCGCCGGAGATAGCGCTGGATGGGGCGCTGCGGATTAAAGTTAACGATTTTATCTCCGGCAAACTTTCCTTAACCCTGCCGCAGGAATTATTGGGTACGTCGCCTAAGTTCCAGCTTTTGCTCGGATTGATTGATAAAAATATATCGTCGCTGGTCTTCAATTTTCAGTTTTCCGGATTGCCGCATGCGCTTAATTTTAAATGGCAGGAATCGGAATTTAAACAAAAGATTAAAAAAATGCTTCCCGGGTTTATTGAACGCGGTTTGGAGCGAAAAATCGAAAGAGCGATAAGCATAATATCAGAGAAGGAGGGGTTGTAAGACTTATAAGCTCATCCCCTGCGGGGACTCCAGCTCGAATATTTACTTTTGGTAAATATTCGAGGGGTGAGCTCAGAAGAAAGAAGCAGGAGATAAAAGTGCCCACAGATTTTTCTTTTAAAAAAACATAAAATAATATACAATAAGCAGTAAGAAGAAGGGAGGAAAATATGAGGTATTGTAAAATAGCGCTTGTCGTAATACTGCTCTGTTCACTTATGAACATGCCTGCATTTGCTGCGCCGAAAGTAAAAACGACAAAAGAGATCAAATCGATTTCCGAGCCGATCCTGGATAATATTTTAGAGGGCTTCAAGTTTGACGATTATCAGAAATATTCCCGGGATTTTGACCCTTCGCTGAAATTAACCGGAGCGCGCACAAAATTTTTCAAAGTAAGCCGTTATCTTCAGACAACCCTGGGCAGTTATCTTTCCCGTGAATATATGGGAAGCCTGCGTAAAGGCAATATGATTATCGTGCTTTGGAAAGGTACGTTTGACAAGACTAAGAATGATGTTTTGATAAAGCTGGTTTTGTCCGAGAAAAATAACCATTATCTCGTGACGGGATTGTGGCTGCAGTAGATTGGCGGGGAAGATATTGATATAATTAGAAAATTTTATTCATAATGAGTCCACATGCGAATAATTTTTACGGTCGTAGATCTTTTAAGTACCTGGTAAACAATTCTATGTTGTATATTTATTCTTCTTGAGTAAGCACCGGCTAGATCTCCGACTAATTTTTCAAAGGGGGGAGGAGTTTTGAAAGGATTTTTTTTTAGGATTTCAAGAATGTTTTCTGCTTCAGGACGGAATCCACCGGCTGATAGTTTTTTTGCGTCTTTGAGTGCTTGTTTTGTATAAATAAGCGTCCAGTTTACCATGTAAGTTTTTTGCTGCAGCTCTTCACGGGGGTTTTAAATCCCTTAAGAATAGACTTTCGCATTCCTGGTACAGAAAGCAGATGTAAGGTTTCTTGTATTGCTCTCCAATCATCTTCGGAAATTAAGACAGCATTGTTCCTTTTTCCGGTAATTTGTATCGGTTCATGGGATTGAGCAGCTCGATCTAATAGTTTATATAATATGCTTCTTGCTCGACTTGCGGTTAAAGTAGTCATGGTAATTACCTCCGGTTAAAACGTACCATATCACGTACGTTTTGTCAAGTTGTTTTATTTTTTGTTGTGCTGTTTCAACTAATCAATTGTATTCCGGTGCTTTCAAATGTAGAAAGGGGATATGTTAATACTTCCTTTGCAACATTGAAACACATTGCTGATGCTTTGGATATGGATATTATCGTTTCAGTTCAAAAAAAATCTAAAGCGCAGATGTATAACACAACAACGGCAACTTCTACTTGCTATTTCCGTGTTTCTGTGGTTAAGTTTTGACATTACCTATAACAGCCCCAGGAGGTAAGTCATGAGTGATTGGAGACCAGCGATAGAATGTCCGAAATGCGGCAGTACGGATACGCGCTTTATTGAGCCGCATTATGAGATGTCGGTTTATGAATGCGAAATTTGCCGGTGTCGTTTTGAAGTGGAAGATGATTAGCCGGAATATGTTATCTACGGCCTACTGTAAAGACATACGTATTTGCGCTGTATCGCTGCCTTGTGACACATCCAGGGTGTCGCGATGTTTTGTAAGGGAGAAAAGATGGATAAATCAGAAAATAAGCGGCAATAAGTATAAAAAACTTGACAAACTGGAAAAATACATTTATAATTTCTTATATTGTAATATAGCAAAATGAAAATATAACATAACAGTAAAGTTGTTGATGGAAGACTTGGCTTATAAAATTCAGGCAGATTTTATGAAAGCGCTGTCGCATCCGGTACGGCTTCAAATCATAGAATTTTTGCGCAAAGGCGAACAAAATGTCGGGACGATCGTAAAGGCGCTGGGGATCCAGCAGTCAAGCCTTTCTCGACACCTTACTATTCTAAGAGAAAGTGGAATTCTGGCGGCAAGACAGCAGGGGCTGCTGATCTACTATAAGATTGATGATGAGGAAATTTTTAAAGTGCTTAAACCGGTTCGCGTATTATTGTGTAAGCGGTTAAGAAAAACAGAAGGGGCACTAAGAAGCCTGGAAAGAGAGTAGCCTTTATTCACGAGCACGCAAGATAAGTAAATATTCATAATATGATCGCTTTATACGATGCCTAGTTATGTCACAGCACGTTTAAGTGCGCTGTGTTATTGTAAATAGAGTGATATTGATAAAAGAAAGGAGGTGAGAAAAAATGAAGAAATATATTATTGCTTTGGCGGTTATTTTGATGGTAGCAGGGCTGATTCAGCCGATGTTATCGCTCGCTTTAGCGCAGGGAACAGTTGAAACCGTAAAAAAGGCGTCCGGTAATGTGGTTTCTGTGAGTAATGAAGATTCAACGATAGACGTAAGCTGCCTTACAGATGCGCTGAAAAAGACTTATGAGCAAAAGACGTTCTCTGTTAGCGACAAAACAACCATCACGAAGAACGGAGAAGCAACAGACCTTTACGATGTGGTTGCGGGAGATAAAGTATCTTTAGTCTATTCCACAACTGCAGAAGGGGAAAATATCATTAGTTCAATGGTGGTTGGGAAATAAGAGAGCAGTCGATCTTTCCTGAAGATATAAATTATCTATCGCCGAATTTCTGGGCTTCAAGAAAACGGGAAAACTCTTTTTGGGTGAATCTCACTTTTCAAGAATTGTTGAGAGGGGTAAGTCTGCCGACCTAACCCGCAAACTAATCCCGCAGGCGAAGGCAGACTATTTTATTACACATACAAACGCATTAAATGCGTTTGTATTAGTCAATAATCACTACTTTTGTTCCCAGGGGAACGATATCAAAAAGCTCCTCCACATCTTTATTCAGCATGCGCACGCATCCGTGGCTTACCTGTTGCCCAATCAAGTCAGGCTGGATGGTGCCGTGAATTCCGTACTGGGGGTTGTCTAATCCCAGCCAGCGCGACCCCAGGGCATTGCGGGGATTATCGGGCTGGATGATTTCTCCCTTATGAAACCAGACCGGGTTTTTTAATCTGGAGGTTATCGTGAACTCTCCCACAGGAGTGATGTTGTCCGCTCCGGTAGCCACCGGGTATGTCTTTATGGTTTCCGCGCTGATTTTTAGTGTGAGGGTGTTTTCGGATTTATCAATTGCGATTGTAAACGCAGCGGCCCAGATACGCAGGGTTTGTCCGCTGCGGATGATATCGTCTTTTAGCCCGTTGATTGTTTTTATCAGATCTACGGTGGTGTTGAAACGGCGCGCGAGCCTGTCCACGGTATCTCCGGGTTGCACCGTATACTCTACGCGTTCCGGAGTGGGTATCGCGGAACGGATGATTCTGATGTTAGTGGCGCCTAATTTCTTCCGGGCCAGGCCGGCTTGCGGACAGCCGGGGTATTCGTTAAGGATTTTCAGATAAATATCTTTTGCTTGCAGCCAGGATTCATTTTTTGCGTATTCCTGCGCCCGGCTGTAAAGCTGTTCTGCCGCAGAGGCAGCGTCCGGCAGGGAAGGCGGCTCTGCAGCGGTGCAGGGAGCGGTGTTGTGAAAAAATAAACAGGCCGCGCTTAAAAGTATAATTTTAAAGTATTTGTTATTTTTCATGCCTGCTTTATATTATATCCTGTCGGAACGGATTACTCCAATAGTAAACATTTTTTAAATATTTTTCCAATATTTTTTAAATATTTAGTTGACAAGCAGGGGGGAATTAGGATATACTTACCTTCGTAGTAAATAAAGGAAGTGGAAATCTTGTATAGCCGTAGGGCAAAGAGGAACTTGCTTTACGGTTTTTGTGTTTCTGCCTTTGTTTACTATAATCTTAGGAAGAAGGGAAGGTGTAGTAATGTATGGCGAAAGGAACAGTAAAGTGGTTCAATAACCAAAAGGGTTATGGGTTTATCGCTACGGAGTCAGGAACCGATGTGTTTGTGCATCATAGCGCAATTTCCGGTGACGGCTACAAGTCGTTAGACGAAGGCCAGGCAGTTGAATTTGAGATTCAACAGGGCCCGAAAGGCGATCAAGCCGTAAACGTAGTAAAATTATAACCGAATGACAAAAAAGCCCGGCAGAAGCCGGGCTTTTTTGTGATAAAAGAGAGGCGCATTATGCATATAGGAAAAATAAAGAAACTCGTCCGCGACAGAGGCTTTGGTTTTATTGATGATACAGACGGCAGAGAGGTGTTTTTTCACCGCAGCAGCTTAGTCGGGGTCGCGTTTGATTCACTGGTCGGTGAAGAGTCCGTTTCTTTTGAGGTGGAAAAATCCGCCAAAGGCCCGCGCGCGATTAACGTGAACCTTGTAACCAACCCGGAATAAAGCCGGCGGTTATATAGAATCTCCCTGGGCTTCCGCCAAAAGCGAATCCGCCTCCGGTGGAAAACCCCAGGGTTTTTCTTTGTTAAAACAGGGTTAGCTGCTTATCTTTAGAAATAATCTTTTTCTGCGTAAAAAAGCTATTTAAACGCTCCTTTATTTCATTTGCGGCTTTATTCGTAAAGGTTACGGCTGATGGGTCATGGAAGATATTTCGGGCTGTTCAGTTGGGGAAAGGCCTGCAGGTCTTCGCTTTTGCCCCACTGGGAGACCTTGCCGTTTAAGAAAAATATCTGATATCTTGTTTTTGACTTTTCATCGTAAATTTCCCAGAGGTCAAGGATATTGCCTTTTTCGTCCACTTTTGAGGCCTTGGCCTGGAAATTATTACCCACCAGCGTGCGTACTTCGTCTTTACTCATGCTGATGGAAAGACGGTTGATTTTTGCCGTAAAGCTCGCACACCCTGCAGTGACGACAATAATACCGGTAATGATAAGCAAAGAGGTTAATCGGTTTTTCATACAAGTCCCTTTCTTTAGAAATAGGTGATTCATCAATTATACATACAGCAAGAAGCGTGCCGGATTTTTAAGATAATGAAGATAATGCGTCGATGTAACTGATGTTAAAACAACATGTTGCGCTTGGGTTTTTTTATTTTTTTCGCCCGCCCGCGATTTTGTTGAATTTTAGGAAAAATTTTTCTTGCTTGGAAAATTTGCGTAAAGAAATTCCGGAGAGTTGCGGTTGTAGGCAGAGGTGTGGTATGCTTTAACACCTTTATTATAAAGAAGAGCTTCAGGGCTTCAATTTTTTTGATATTTTTTCTCCGGATATATTGTTATAATATAGAGCGCGTGCTTTTGTCTGTACCCGGAACGCTACTGCGGTGAAGTCGCGGATGAATGGCGTTCCATGGAATGAATTCCGAAAAGAAAGGATATAAATATGCAGTCTTTTGAAAATTTAGGTTTATCTAAAGAGACATTGGAGGTTCTGGAACGCAAAGGGTTTGAAACACCTACGCCGATACAGGAAAGAACGATTCCGGCGGTTTTGAAAGGAACCAAGGATATTGTCGGGCAGGCACAGACCGGAACCGGTAAAACCGCGGCTTTCGGGCTGCCGATTATTGAGCTTCTGCCGGAACATAGCGGCGCCGTGCAGGCGCTGGTGCTGACGCCGACGCGGGAATTGGCGATTCAGGTGGCGGAGGAAATACATTCGCTGAAAGGGAAAAAGTGTTTGAGCATTATACCGGTTTATGGCGGACAGTCCATGGAAATACAACTGCGGAGTTTGCGCCGCGGCGTGGACATCGTTGTCGGTACGCCGGGACGGATTCTTGACCATATCCGGCGCCGGACATTAAGGCTGGAGAAGATTTCTTATCTGGTTCTTGATGAGGCGGATGAAATGCTGAATATGGGTTTTCTTGAGGATGTCCAGGATATCATGAAACATACGCCGCCGGATAAGCGTACGATGCTTTTTTCCGCGACCATGCCGCATGAGATAATGCAAATTGCCAAAAAGTATATGCGCGACTATGAAGTGTTGAAGGTAACCAAGGGTGAGCTGACGGTCAGCCGTACGGACCAGATTTATTTTGAGGTTGCCGCTGCGGATAAGCTGGAGGCATTGTGCCGGATTATCGATATAGAAGAAGAATTTTACGGGTTGGTTTTTTGCCGCACGAAAGTGGACGTGGATGGCGTGGCCAATCAACTTAAGGAACGCGGCTATGAGGCGGATGCCCTGCATGGAGACATGTCTCAGGTTGTGCGCGAGAAGATATTGAACAAATTCAAAAAGCGCCAGGTGACCATTCTCGTGGCTACGGATGTGGCGGCCAGGGGTATTGACGTACAGGACCTCACCCATGTTATAAATTACGCGATTCCGCATGACCCGGAGGCATATGTGCACAGGATCGGGCGTACAGGCCGCGCGGGAAAAGAGGGCAATGCCATAACCTTCGTTACCTCGGCGGAATATCAGCGGCTGCAGTACATCATGCGGAAAGCGAAGACGGATATACGCAAGGCGCATCTGCCGAAAGTTAAAGAAGTTATAGATATTAAAAAACGCCGAGTGATTAACCGGCTGGAGGAGATTGTGAAATTGAATCTGCAGCCCGGATACCTGGAAATGGCACGTGAGCTTTTAGAGAAAAACAGCCCGCAGGAAATTCTTGCCGCGCTATTACAGCATTCCTTTCAGGGAGAGCTTGACGAAAAAAGCTATACGGATATTGACCGCCGCGGCGTGGATACCAAAGGCAAGACGCGGCTTTTCGTAAAACAGGGAAAACGCGCCGGGCTTACGCCGAAACGGCTGGCTAATATTATCCGCGATAACTGTGGTATTGAGGCCGACAAGATAAGGGATATTCGTATTTTCGATACCTTTTCTTTTATTACCCTGCCGTTTCATGAGGCGGAGATTGTGCTGTCTTATTTTAAGACCAGAAGAAAAGGATCGGACCTGTGTATTACTAAGGCGAAAAAAGAAGGCGGCCGGGAGTTTTAATGAAAAGAATCCTTGAAATAATTCCCGGGCTCATAAGCTGGTCGATTATTATTTTTTTTCTTCTCCTGGTTATCTTTAAGCCTTTGGCTGCTGCCCTTGTTTTAATCGTATATCTGCTGTTCTGGGTTTGCCGGCTTCTTTATATGAGTACGCTGCTGATAATGGCGCACCATAGGATGCTTTCCGGAAAGAACGTTAACTGGCTAAAGCTGTGTGAAAATACGCGCGCGGACCTGCGATTTGAGGGCATTTTGCATGTGGTGTTGTATACGGTGTATAAAGAGCCGGAGTCATTGCTCTCCGACAGTCTCACGGCATTAAAGGCGGTTAATTATCCGCATGATAAGATGCTTGTGGTTTTAGCCGGAGAGGAAAGAGAAGCCGGGGCCTTCGTTAAGCTAAAAAAAATAAAAAATAAGTTTAAAGGATGTTTTCTGGACATCCTGACGGTGATTCATCCCCAGGATATAGAAGGAGAGCTTGCCGGTAAAGGGGCGAACGCGACTTATGCGGCAAAACGGGTAAGGGAATTCCTGGAAAAAAAAGGATACAATTTAGGAAATGTTATTATCTCCGTTTTTGACGCGGATACCTGTCCGGATAAGGATTATTTTTCCTGTCTGACTTATCATTTTTTACGTTTTCCCACGCGGTATCAAACCAGTTTTCAGCCGCTGCCGATTTACAGCAACAATATTTATAAAGTACCGGCGTTTGCCCGGGTTATGGAAATCGGCTCGACATATTGGCAGCTGATTGAAAGCATGCGTTATGAGAAGTTTATAACGTTTTCATCCCACAGCATGAGTTTTAAAACACTCGTTGAGGTTGATTATTGGCCGGTGGATTTGGTCTCGGATGATTCGTTGATTTTTTGGAAATGTTTTTTGAAGTATGACGGTAATTATACCACGTATCCCCTGGAAGTCCCCGTGTATATGGATATTGCCGTGGGAAAGAACTTTTTTGATACGATTGCCGTGCAGTATAAGCAGAAGAGAAGATGGGCATGGGGGATAGAGAATTTTGTTTTTTTGGGATTGGAATTTTTGAAGAACCGGAAAATTTCCAATATTGTAAAAATAAGAAAAATATTTCAGATCCTGGATAACCATATCAATTGGGCAACCTGGGCGATAATTATAAGCTTTATTTCGCCGCTCGTGCTGTTTTGGGGGCATGTGGTTATGAAAAATGCCCTGGTGCTCTTTAACCTTTCTTATATAAATACGATTGTTTTTAATTTGCTTTCCTTAATAGGTGTTATAAGTATCGTTATAAGCTGGCAGTTTATTCCGCCGCGGCCGAAAGAGGTTTCACGGTTTATTCCTGTCGTTTTTATCCTGCAGTGGCTTCTTCTTCCCCTTATTTCCGCAGTGCTGGGCTCTTTGCCTTCTCTGGACGCTCAGACCCGGCTTATGACCGGTAATTATCTGGGGTTTTATCCTACGCCCAAAAGAAAGATATAGCGCGGCTGTCCCGGCGATAGTGGCCGGCGAATATCAATGTAGTCCCGTATCGGGTTAGTTTTTTTATTTTATTTAATTTAAAATAGGGTATAATAATTAAAAGCAAATGAATAATTGCTAAGGTAAGATCGAAAATGCCTAAGGAATGTAAAAAAAGCATATTGGTCGTGGAAGACAACCGGTTAAACATGAAATTGGTTGTTGATTTGCTGGGGGTTAACGGCTTTAATGTCTTACAAGCTGTTGACGGAGAATCTGCCATTGAGATTATGAAGACAACAGTGCCGGATCTTATTTTGCTTGATATCCAGCTTCCGGGCATAGACGGGTTTGAGGTTTTGAAAAGAATAAAAGAGAATAAACAGCTTGATGCGGCCAAAGTAGTGGCTTTGACGGCACAAGTCATGAGAGAAGAGATGGAACGGATAAGTAACGTTGAATTTGATGCTTATCTCACAAAGCCCATTAATACAAAAGATTTTATTATTAAAATAAAGACAATGCTTTTATAGAAAAAGGGGATAAAATTATAAAGGGGGTGTCTATGAGCGGGGGGGGATTAACTAAACGAGGGCGATGGGGCTTTGCGGGTTTGGTAATATTGGTAATTTTGGCGGGGACTGCTTTTAATAAGAGATTAACCGCCCAGGAAACCAGGAAGGGTTTTAAGGTTGGGCTGGCAGTTTTAAGAGATAATCCGGATTATAATACTGCCAAACAAAGTTTTGTTGATGTTCTTGAAAAAGAGAATGATATGACGGTGGAGTTTAAAAGAAAAAGCTAAGCCGGCAGATATTCCGGTAGCCACAAGCAGGAATTATTCCTTAATTATTAATCTTACCGCGGCAAAGAAGATAGGATTAAATATCCCTGTAGAGGTTTTAAGAGCGGCAAGCAGGATAATAAAATAGTTGAAGTAACCGCCGAGAGGAATTAAAAAATGAGAATACGATTTAAACTGAGAGAAAAGTTGATGTTGATTACGATGATAGCAATTTTCTTATCAGTCGGT
>JAHIOQ010000145.1 GCA_018895275.1 Candidatus Omnitrophota bacterium | reverse complement strand
GCGGATACTTCCAATATCGAAGTGATTATTATGAATTATCAGGCTTTTGCCACAACCAGCCAGGAATCCAGAAAGATTTACCAAAAGCTCGATACGCTTCAGTCTGAAAAGCCAATAGATATTATCAAGAGGGCCCGCCCGATCTTAATTATAGATGAGCCTCAAAGGTTTGGAGAGAAGGCGGAGAAGATATTTACCGACAGAGAATTTGACCAGTTATTTACTTTGCGATATTCCGCAACGCATAGAAGAGATTTTAATAAAATCTACCGCCTTGATGCTATTGATGCCTATAACCAGAAACTGGTTAAAAAAATAAGCGTAAAAGGTATTGAAGTAGTGGGCAACAGCGGAACCAACAGCTATCTGTTTCTTGATAGAATCCGGATCAGCGCCAATAAATATCCGCTGGCGTATTTGGAACTGGAAGTGAGGCAAGTTACCGGCATAGCCAAGAAAATCAGGCAGGTTAAGGAAAAAGATGATCTGTTTGTTTTATCTAATGAACTCAAACAATACAAAGGGTTTATTGCAAAAGAGATTAATGGCTTAACCAATACAGTAGCATTTACCAATGGTGTTGAATTATCAGTCGGGCAAACAATCGGGCATGTCGATGAAGAGCATGTTCGGCGGATCCAGATACGGGAGACCATAAAATCACATATTGAGAAAGAACGGATTATGTTTTCCAAGGGAATAAAGGTGTTATCACTGTTCTTTATCGATGAGGTAGTGAAATATCGGGATTACTCCGCTTCTGATCAAAAAGGCGCTTATGCCAAAGCATTTGAAGAAGAGTATCAACAGGCGATAAGTGAATTGAACTTGTTTGAAGAAGACTATAACAAGTATCTTGCAAAACATAAGGTTGTCGATATTCATAAGGGGTATTTTTCTATTGATAAAAAAGGCAACTTTGTTGATTCTAAAGAAAAAAGAGGCGAAGGCGGCAGTGATGACGAGAGCGCCTACGACCTGATAATGAAAAACAAAGAGAAACTATTAGGTTTGAGTGAGCCGACCCGGTTCATATTTTCCCATTCAGCGCTTAGAGAGGGTTGGGATAATCCGAATATTTTCCAGATATGCACACTAAAACACAGCCAGTCTACTATCAGTAAAAGACAGGAAATCGGCAGGGGCTTAAGAATCTGCGTTAATTCTAATAATGGCGACAGGATGGACACATCGGCGCTTGAAGGAGAGTTCTTTGATGTGAATAAATTAACCGTCGTCGCGAGTGAATCCTATGACTCATTTGCAAGAGCATTGCAAAATGAGATCGTAGAGTCGCTTTCCGAAAGACCAGTCAAACTCACTATTGATGTATTAAGAAACCATCTTCTAAACAATGATAAAGGAGAAAAATTTGTTTTTGATAATCAGACATCAATGGACTTGATTTTTGATCTCAAAACGAAGGGGTATCTGAATGAGAGCTATCAAATAACGGATGTTCTCATTAAAGATATAGCGGACAAAAAATACAAGGCGCCGGAAAAATTAAAAGGGTTTGAAACACAAGTTTCCGACTTACTGAACAATATCTATAGAACGGCTAATTTTAAAGCGTCAGAAGATGATTATAAGAATAATGTTACTGCCGATGTTTTAAGGCCTAATGAGAATTTCGCTAAAAAAGAGTTTCAAGATTTATGGAAAAAAATAAAAGTAAAAACTGTTTATGAGGTGGATTTTGATAGCGATGAGCTGATTAGAAAGAGCGCGGAGAGCGGGACGTTGCTTTGTTTCTTTAATATTATAAACGGAATCGGTTATAACTAATTAAAGGGGCCAGTGATTAATTGAATATTCAGTATATGCGACTTTTGGAAGAGATAAAAAAGAAGGGAAAGGAATTATAGAAATTTTTTTAAAGAAGGGATTAAGATAAATTTCAATGGCAGTTTTTTAGTGGGAGTTTCATAAAAAAGTTGGAAAAGATGTTTGGGGTTGAAAATATATAAAAGGGACCGGACAAGTCATGCAAAACACAAAAAAATTAGAACCGTCCCCTTTGACTTTATGACACGCCCGACAACAGCCGGCCGCCGTTGCTCTAAAAATTTCCCTAACAGGGCATTGACGATATACCATATATGTGATATACTATAAATGTGATATTTGAGGTTTGCAAGTAAAGAAAGAATAATGAACAATCAGATAAATTACGAAATTGAATTTTATAAAAAAAGAGGGGCTGAACGATCGCCGGTGGATGATTACCTTGATACAATGCCGGAGAAACACCGTCAAAAAGTTATGGCAATCATGGCTAGACTTGAGGAAGAAGGGCCAAATTTGAAGCGTCCACACGCTGATATTTTGCGGGGGAAGATTCGAGAACTTCGTTGTGGATTCCACACTTTTGAACACAGATTTTTATACTTCTTCCGGAATAAAATTATTGTTATTACTCACGGATTTTTAAAAAAGACGCGGGCTGTCCCGAAAGGCGAAATCACAAGTGCGGAACAGGCAATGCGTGAATGGACCAAACGAAACAAAGTTTAAATTTGAGGGGAATATTATGAGAATGATAAATAAGAAAAGGACTTTCCGCGACAGGCTCCATGAGGAAATGAGGAAGCCTGGATTTAAAAAGGGGTTCGAGCGGTATTATCTAGAAGCGGTTATTGCGGAAAAGATCGTAGAGCAACGAGAACATCAGCATATGACCCAGGTTCAATTAGCTAAAGCAATTGGAACGGGACAAGGCGCAATTTCGCGCATTGAGAGCGGAGAGCAAAATCTTACCTTTGGTATGCTTAAAAAGATTGCCGGTGTTTTAAAATGTCGGGTAATTATAGATTTAAGACCAGTTTAACCTAACGCAAAGCCCCGCTCGGCCGAGCCCGCGCCGGCATCACCCAAAAGGCACGGTTGTCTCAAGAAAAAAACAGAATTAAAGGGGACGATAATTAATTGATGAAGATTGAGTATATGCGACTTTTGGAAGAGATAAAAAGAAGAGAAGGGAATTACAGGAATTTTCTTTTAAGAAGGGGTTAAGATAAATTTCAATGGCAGTTTTTTAGTGGGAGTTTCATAAAAAAGTTGGAAAGGATGCCTGAAGTTAAGAATATAGAAAAGGGACCGGGCAGGCCGTCCCCTTTAACGAACATGAAAATCAAGCTGGTTCTTGATGATGGGGTAAAGGTTAATTACGCGAAATTCGGTGAGCTTTTGGCGGATGTAAAAAAGATTGCAGGGGTAAAAGAGGAAAAATATGAATCTACCGATTAATATCAACGATTTATTAACCGCGCGAACTGTGGAATGGGAACGCTTGGAATTTAAGGCGGGCTGGAATCCTGAGGAGGTTACGCATTCTTTGTGCGCGTTTGCCAATGATTTTCACAATCTGGGCGGCGGTTATATTGTGCTGGGAATTGAAGAGAAAGACGGACAGCCTGTTTTACCGCCTAAGGGGTTGCGTGTAAATCAGATTGATAAGATTCAAAAGGGAATTTTGGAGATGGGACATAAAATACAGCCGTTCTATCATCCGATCATTGTGCCGTGTAAATATAAGGGCAAAAATATTATTGTATTGTGGGCTGTTGGCGGTCAAACCCGGCCGTATAAAGCGCCGGTTTCTTTGTCAAAGAAAAACAGAACATATCGATATTATATTCGAAAGGGCTCTTCTACTGTTATTGCTAAACAGCATGATGAGCGGGAGCTTATCGGAATGACGTCTACTGTGCCTTTTGATGATAGAATACATCATACATCGACGATAGATGCCTTGGATCTCGGCCTCATTAGATCTTATTTGAAACAGGTAAAAAGCGATCTTTTTGATGAATCAGCAGGAATGAATTTTCTCCGGAGAGCGGGACGTTGCTTTGTTTCTTTAATATTATAAACGGAATCGATTATAACTAATTAAAAAATTTGATAAACACTTTGTGTAATTTGTAAGCTTTATAATGTAGTTGTGGATACTTCTCGGAATACAAAAACAAAGTTTCAAAGCGGTTTTTTATTTGGAGAAACTGCATCTAACATGACGATAGCGAGATTGACTTGTGGAGCACGGGACGGAGCTTTGTTTCTTTGATATTATAAACGGAATCGGTTATAACTAATTAAAGGGGACAGTGATTAATTAAATATTCGGTATATGCGGCTTTTGGAAGAGATGAAAAAAGAAGGGAAAGGAATTACAGGGATTTTCTTAAAGAAGAGATTAAGATAAATTTCAATGGCAGGTTTTTAGTGGGAGTAGGTTTCATAAAAAAGCTTGAAAGAAGTTTGATGAGGGAAACATAGATAATGCGCATGGCGAGATGAAAAATTAGAACCGTCCCCTTTAAACCGTCCCCTTTAAATTTGGCCGTGGGCATGATCGCTGCCCGCATCCTCGACCCCGACAGCAAACTGGCCACCACACGCTGGTGGAGCACAACAACACTTCCCGATATCTTAGGGGTGAATGACGCCGACGAAGATGATCTTTACGACGCGATGGACTGGCTTCTGCAACGACAAAGTCACATAGAAAAGAAGCTGGCGGCCCGGCACCTCACAGAGGGCGGTATGGCGCTCTACGACCTGAGCTCAAGCTATTTCGAGGGTACCACGTGCCCATTGGCCGCCTTGGGACATAATCGGGACGGTAAAAAGGGTAAGCTGCAGGTGAACTATGGCCTGCTTACCGATGATCGCGGCCGTCCGGTGTCGGTTTCGGTCTTCAAGGGAAACACAGGCGATCCGAAGACGCTAATGCCGCAGGTGCGGAAAGTGAAAGATGATTTCGGCATCAAGACGGTGGTGCTGGTCGGCGACCGGGGTATGATTTCCCAGAAGCAGATTGACGAGATCAAAGGTGTCGACGGGTTGGACTGGATTACGGCGCTCAAGACGGATGCTATTCGCAAGCTCGCTGATGATCAAGGCCCCCTTCAGTTGGGGCTTTTTGATGAGCGCAACCTTTTTGAGTTCACGCACCCCGATTTCCCAGGCGAGCGCTTGGTGGCCTGCCGCAACCCCGAGCTTCGCAAACTTCGCGCTTATAAACGCAAATCCTTATTAGAAGCGACAAGTCTGGAGTTAACGAAAGTCCGAGCCATGGTTGGGCGGGGCAAGCTTGCGGGCAAAGATAAAATCGGTGTGCGCGTGGGCAAGGTCATCGACAAGTATAAAGTGGCCAAGCACTTCGTGCTGAACATCAAGGATCATCATTTCGACTTTCATATAGACACGGAAAAAGTGGCTGCGGAAGCCGCACTCGATGGAATCTATGTGTTACGCACAAGCCTGGCTGAAGAGCGGATATCGACCGAAGATATTGTGCGCAACTACAAAAACCTCAGCCAGGTGGAGAGAGCGTTTCGTTCCATGAAAACCATGGACCTCAAGGTGCGCCCCATTCACCACCGTCTTGAGAATCGTGTCCGGGCGCACATCTTCCTGTGTATGCTGGCTTACTATGTCGAGTGGCACATGCGCGAAGCCTGGCGACCTGTGCTGTTTTGCGATGAGGATCAGGCGCGAAAGAAAACGCGCGATCCTGTGGCCCCGGCCACGCGCTCGAAGACCGCGTTGGAGAAAGTTCATTCCAAGACACTTGCTGACGGCAGCACAGTCCACAGCTTCCAGACTTTGCTGAAGCAATTGAGTACCATCGTCCGCAACCGCTGCCGTGTTCCGACGGATGGCCCGAACGCGCCGATATTTGATGTGGTCACAACGCCTACCGTAGAGCAGCAGCGGGCGTACGGCTTATTGGAGACAATCGAAGTGTAGGCAGAACGGCGAACGCGAATTTTGCAAATTATGCTGGATTTTTCAGTAGATACCGCTTGACCTAGTGTAGTGCGTCCAACACTTCTTTACATTTAAATGCTTGTTTTTACCCCGTGGGTTGGGTAAACTTGGTTGTAGAAAAAACCCGCGGGGTTAAAACCACGACGCAAGATGCGTAAATAGTAAATGTCAAGTTATT
>JAHIOQ010000144.1 GCA_018895275.1 Candidatus Omnitrophota bacterium | reverse complement strand
TTAGGGAAGTCGGGCAAAAAAAACTGTCACGCTTTTGGCTTAGAGGAGGATTCCCTTTATCATTTTTAGCCAAAAATGACATTGATAGTTTTATTTGGCGGAAGAGTTTTATTAAAACATTCCTGGAACGTGATTTGCGGGAGCAGGGGATTGATCTCCCATCTGTGACCTTACATCGTTTCTGGGCTATGCTCGCCAATAGTCATGGTCAAATATGGAACGCGGCGCCGATTGCTTCATCTTTGGGCATTTCAGAGCCTGTAGGCAGAGGAAATCGGGTTGGATGTGATAAAAAAGCTGCCGGATAGGAGATGTTACCACCGGTAAAGTCCAAGAGCCTGTTCTGTAGAATGAATCGGCCAAAATTTAATTGACATCTTTTGTGCGCTGTCCTATACTATAGAACAGTTGTATTATTTTATAGAACAGGAGATGAGATATGTTGATCCCGGCAGGAAGGAAAAAAATATTAGAAGTATTCTTAAAGGATCCTTTTAAGGAAATCCATTTACGAGAGATTGCCCGCCGATCAAAATCTTCGCTTGCCAATGTAGACAATTCAATGCGGCTATTCGTGAAAAACGACATGTTCAAACGTAATGAAATGTCGCATTCCACTTTTTTTAAACCCAACCTTGAAAATGATGAAACTATAAAGATATTTGAGTTTTTGGAGATTGAGAGGCGAAGAGCTTTTTACGCGAAGAACAAGAATATCGCCCGTCTTATTAAAAAATACACAGATTCTATCATAGAACTTTCAAACAAACGAATCCAGCTTGTCGTACTTTTCGGTTCTGTAGCAAGGGGCGAATGGACAAAGGAAAGCGATATTGACATACTGGCGGTCGTTCCTGATAAGGAAAACGATCTCGTTGACATATTAAATAGGGCTAAAACGGATGTAAGCCCGCTTTTAGAAATAAGGCCGATAAGCACCACAACAAAAAAGTTTATTGATGGTTTTAAGGAGAAGGCCGAATTTTACGATAATCTGTGGAAGGATCGTATTGTGTTGTATAACGAATTTTTGTTCTGGCAGCTTATAAGAGAGGGAGGGAAATAATATGCCCGAGAACTTAGAACGGATTTTAGAGGGGTGTTTTCATCCGAAAGAAGGCAGGCCTAATCTCCAAAAGGTGCTGCTTAGCGCGGATCGTGCGCAACAATACATCGATAAGGCGCACAGCAATCTTCGGGCAATGAAACTAATGTTTGACAGCGATCTCTTCGATTGGACGATTATTTGTGGATATTACGCTATGTATCACGCTGTTTTGGCGGCTCTCTATAAAATAGGCATCCGCGCCACAGCGCATTATTGCGCGCTTGCGGCGTTTAAGGAATTCTATGTGAAGCGGGGTAAGGTAAAGCCGGAATATGTAACTTATATCAAGCGCGCCAAACAGCTTGAACAGAAATATTCCGAATCATTAAACAAGGCTCAGGAAAATAGAGTAGTCGAGCAGTATGGCGTTGAAATCATTACTAATGACGACGCAGAATGGATTATTGAAGACGCGAAAGATTTTGTGCTAAAGATCGAAGAAGTTTTGGCATCGTAATGATGATGTATTGAAAAGGATAAAATCTAACGAAAAAATGTCAAAAAAATTGCATGCTTCAATTATAGTAACGTACCGCTGCAACGCGCGCTGCAATATGTGCGATGTCTGGAAGTTTCCTTCTAAGCCGGCAGAGGAAATCGGGGTGGATGTGATTGAGAAACTGCCGGAGATGTTTTTTACGAATATTACCGGCGGAGAGCCGTTTGTGCGGCAGGATTTGCCGGAAATTATCGCGGCGTTGAGGAAGAAGACGAAACGGATTGTGATTAGTACGAATGGGTTTTTTACTGAGCGCATTATTTCTTTGTGCAAGAAGTATCCGGATTTAGGGATTCGGATTAGTATTGAAGGGCAGCAGGAGGCAAATGATGCTATTCGTCAGATTCCGGATGGCTATAACCGTACAATCAAAACCCTTATGACACTGCGGGATATGGGGGTGAAGGATATTGGGTTTGGAACTACGGTGCAGGATATTAATTGTAAGGATTTGATTAAACTTTACGAAATGGCTGATGATTTGGGGTATGAGTTCGCGACCGCGACCTTGCATAATTCTCATTATTTCTGTAAGACGGATAATAAGATTCAAAATAAGAAAGAAGTTATTGCTGAGTTTGAGAAACTGATTGCGCTTTTGATTAAGTCACGTAATGTAAAAAAATGGTTTCGGGCGTATTTTAATTATGGCTTAATCAATTATATTAATGGGAAACCGCGGCTTTTACCCTGCGAGATGGGACAGGATGGGTTTTTTGTTGATCCCTATGGCGATGTGGTGCCTTGTAACGGTATGGATGTAAAAATGCCTATGGGTAATCTGAATACGCAAAGCTGGGATGAAATCTGGAATTCAGCGCAGGCGCGTGCTGTGCGCGAGGCGGTGCGGGGGTGTGGAAAGAATTGCTGGATGATTGGCTCTGTCGCGCCGGCGATGCGGCATCATCCGGTGAGGCCGATACTTTGGGTGTTGAAAAAGAAATTATGGATGTAAAAACGAGATTGCTTCGGCGCGCTGCGCATCTCGCAATGACGGTGACTAAACTCCACGGTTCCATTATAGTGCAACTGCTTATCGTTGGTAAGAAAGGTAGTCTATGAATAAAGCACAGTTATTAAAGAGGTTGTCCGGTATCGAGTGGGATGATTTTGAGGTCAAAGAGGGGCGGACTGAATTATCCAAAGATATTGTTAAGACGGTTTCCGCTGGTAAAAAAATCCGATAAGAAAACGAAAGTATCGTTTGGAATCGTCCCAGAAAGCATCCCAGAAATCGTCCCAGAAAGCATCCCAGAAAAAGTCACTGAAAAACAGAAGAAAATATTGGAAATTATGGCCGCTAATCCGCATGTTAGCATGCAAGAGATCGCGCAAGTTATAGGTATTGCCGAAAGGAATATTAAAGTTCATATAAAGAAACTTAAAGATACCGGTCGGGTGAAGCGCGTCGGACCTGATAAAGGCGGACATTGGGAAGTGGTTTATTGAATTATCTGAAAACGAAAACTTAACCTTTATACATATAATAAGTTATAACGATGAATAAGAAACAAAGCCCAACAACCAATAACATAAAACCTAGACCCCAGACCCTAGAGCCTAGAACCCAGAGCCAGGAGATGTGAAGGGGAGTAACGATGATGAAAACAGATTTAAAAGATTTTCTATTGAGTGGCAGGTTTTTAAGCCTTATGGGCAAGCGGAAATATTTCAGCATTGAGGATGTCCGTTGTGTATTGTCGTCGCAATATTCGTCTTTGAAGGAGATGACATTACGCCGTTACCTTGTTGAGCTTATGAAACAAGGAAGTGTGTATGGAGCCGGCCGGGGGTGGTATTCCACGGTCGCTCATCCATTCGAGGCGGACCGGTTAGCCATTCAGGGCATTATCGTCCTTATTGAAAAGAAATATCCTCTATTGACGTTTTCCTGCTGGTCAACAGAACAGCTGAAAACGCATATGCATCATATGCTTAGTAAGTTTGTGACGTTTATTTTTACGGACAAGGATTCTATGGCGGGCGTTTACGACTTCTTGAAAGACAAAGGTTATGATGTGTGGTTGAATCCGCGTGGTAAGGAGGCGGAGCGTTTTGCTCTCGGGAAGAAGACCGTTGTTATCCGCCCGGGCATTTCCCGCGAACCGGTAGATGGCCACATTGCTCGTATGGAGAAGATTTTAGTTGATTTACTGGTGGAGTCTCGGCAGCTCAAATTAATGGATACGGAGGAATATTATCGCCTGCGGTCAAATGTTCTGGAAAGCGGCCGTGTGGATATAGCAACGCTTTTAAGTTATGCCAAAAGGCGAAAGTTGCGCGTGGAGAATGGTTCTTTTATGGCATAGTCGCTTAATTCCACTTATTTTATAAAAGTGGAGTTGATGGATTTATCCCCGATATGATTGAAAATAAATGTTTTACAAAAAGCTGGATTCAAGAGAAGCGGGAAGAAATTGGCCGGGTTGATCCGACTCTTCTTGAGAAGAGTATTTACGCACTGGCCTTGCTTTGCGGCCTCATTCGATCTGAGGTGGCGTTTGTTTTCAAAGGAGGCACAAGCCTTATCTTGCTTTTAAAGGCCTTCCGCAGGCTGTCGATCGATATCGACATTTTAACCGAAACATCACGGGCTGGATATGAATCGGCCCTAAAGCAGATAAGCCTGACCCCGCCGTTTACGGAGTATGCCGAGGATGACCGCGGAGACCGCGGGTTGCCAAAACGCGCGCATTTCAAGTTTTTCTATAAATCGGTTTTTTCTAACAGAAAGGATTATGTTCTTCTTGATGTCTTGGAGGAGAAGAATCTTTATCCGGAAATAAAGACTATTCCTGTATCCGCGCCTTTTATTGAACTGACCCGGCGGGTGAATGTTCGGTTGCCTTCGGTGGAATGCCTTCTGGGTGATAAATTGACCGCATTCGCTCCAAATACCATCGGAGTTCGCTATAATCCACAGGCGAGCATGCAGATTATCAAACAGCTGTTTGATGTTGGTGAACTTTTTGCGGCGGCGGAGGACGTTAACACGGTGGCCCGGGCGTATGATGCAATATCGGCTGTGGAGATCGGCTATCGGGGCAATGCCTATACCCGGGAACAGGCGCTTGATGATACCTTTGAAACGAGTGTCAAACTTTGCGGGATTGGCCTGAGAGGGATGTCTGCAGATAAGGAATCGGCTATCTTGCAGGATGGGATTAAGAAGATCGATAGCCATCTTGTGAACGTGGCGTTTCGGCTTGAAGATGCTAAGATTGCGGCCTCGCGCGCGGCCTTATTAGCGGCTATTTTGAGAAGAGGCGCGAAAAACAAAAAACTGTCGGATTTGCGATGGAAATCGGAGAATGTATCAAGTCTCGTCCCGTTATTACTTGCAGAGCCGCTGGAGCGTCTGGGGCGGATCAAGGCGACCATCCCCGAGGCATTCTATAATCTTTATACCGCTCAGGTGTTATTAAGGTAGCGGAAAATTAGACGCGACGGTTTTGATGTAATACTGACGTTTATTCCTATTGCTTAAGCTTACGATTTTGAGTAGAGCTTTTTACTTTAAACAAGATGGCGCGTGGAGAAGATGCCCATACCCAAGTTATGACGATGAATAAGAAACAAAGCCCAACAATCAACAACATGGAACCTGGCCCCCAGACTCTGTACCCTAGAACCCAGAGCCCAGAACCCAGAGCCTAGAGCCTAGAGCTAAACTAAAAATAGTTGTTCTCGGTACGCGCGGTTTTCCTAATGTTCAGGGCGGGGTAGAGACGCATTGCGAGAATTTGTATGCGCGGCTTGTGGCGAAGGGCTGTGAAGTGGTTGTTTTTACGAGGGCGCGGTATGTGGATCCCGCTATCAAAGAATTCAAAGGCGTAAAACTTGTTCCGCTTACCTGCCCGAAGAATAAATTTCTCGAGGCGTTTGCGCATACTTTTAAAGGTGTAATCGCTGCTAAAAAGATGAAACCCGATATTATTCATATCCACGCGAGCGGGCCGTCATTATGCGTGCCTTTGGCGAGGCTGCTTGGGATTAAAGCGGTGATGACGAGCCATGGGCCGGAGCATGAGCGGAAGAAATGGGCCGGGTTGCCGAAGTATGTCCTGCTGCTTGGGGAGCGGCTCGGGGTTGTGTGCGCGAACGCGGTAATCTCTGTTTCGAAGGCGAATGCCGAAAGGCTGAGGCAGTGGTATAAGAAGGAGGTTGCCGTAATTCCTAATGGAGTAGTGATTCAGTTAGAAGCCGGGAGTGCGGAGGCGGGAGATCGTACCCTTGAAAAATATGGGTTAAAAAAAGGAAAATATATACTTGCAGTCGGCCGTTTTGTGCCGGAGAAGGGGTTTCATGATTTGATTGAGGCTTTTGAAATAGCTCATGGTTCATGGCTCATAGCTCATGGCAAGAGCTATAAATTGGTCATTGTTGGCGGTGCGGATCATGAGGATGTTTATAGTAAAGGCTTAAGGGTGCAGGGTGAAGGGTTGGCTGATGTTATCCTGACCGGCCGGTTAACCGGAAAGCCGTTGCAGGAATTGTATTCTCATGCCGGGCTTTTTGTGCTTCCTTCATATTATGAAGGGCTGCCGATTGCTTTGCTGGAGGCGATGAGTTACGGGCTTTCCTGCGTGGTGTCGGATATTCCGGCGAACAGAAATGTCGCGTTGCCGGATGAGAGATTTTTTAAGCCGGGTGATGTCAGGGCCCTGTCAGAGAAAATCAGCCGATTTATATCTAATCCGCTTACCGAAAAAGAAAAACAAGCCCAGATTTCCATGATTGCAAAGAATTACGATTGGGATTCGATCGCGGAGAAGACGTTGGACGTGTACACTCATGGCTCATAGCTGATAGCTCATAGCTCATAGCTGATAGCTGATAGCTCCAGGCTCCAAGCTCCAGGCTGTAAGACACCGAAGGACGACCACTCTCTTTGTTCGTTAGGACGAAGGACGAAAAACGATAGACGGGGGAAGTGGGACGCATTAGCTCATGGCTGATAGCTCATAGCTCATAGCGCATGGCTCATCGCTGTAGGCTCCAGGCTCAAAGCCCAAAGCTTTAAGCTCCAGGCTGCAAGCTGCCGAATACACCGTAAGACACCGATGAAAGAAAAAAAACTACAAAGAAAAATGCTTACAGCGGAAATAGCTCACAGGCGATTTGTCTTGATTTGTTCTTGAGGCTGTGCTAAGCTTTTTTCTGGAGGTGAATTGCATGGAAAAGCCATTAGAAGAGGTGGTATTCATTGTTGAAGAGGCGCCTGAAGGTGGTTATATAGCTAAGGCTTTGGGGGTTAGTATTATTACTGAGGCAGATGATTTGGAGACGTTACGTTCTCAGGTACTGGATGCTGTACGCTGTCATTTTACCGAGGAAAAGCAAAGACCGCGTCTTATTAGGTTACATATGGTTAAGGATGAGGTATTGGCCTCATGAAACTCCCCAGGGATATCAGCGGAATAGAGTTAGCTGACTTACTCACACGATATGAATATTCCGTTACCCGACAGACAGGCAGTCATCTGCGTTTGACTACTCAAATTGGTGGCGAACATCACCTCACCATACCCGCTCATTCCTCTCTTCGCGTAGGAACGCTGAGCGCTATTCTGAATGAAGCAGCTCAGCACCTAAAACGAGACAAGTTCGATTTAATCCGAGAATTATGGGGTTAGAAAATATGGTTCTTTCTTAATTGAGTTGGACTCTTCCGATTAATTTCATATAGTCCGGCAACTGTAGTGGTCCCTTATAAATTTTACATTCTCACACAGAGCCGCCCGCCTGGCCATCTTTAGATATGCTTCTCTGTGGCGGCGAGGCTGGTATCGTTAGAAAAAGGCAACGTTTAATTCGGTGCAATTCGGTGTTATCGGTGGCTAAAAAAATAGTAGGAAATTTAGCGAACGCGAGGAAATTTAGCGAAACCCATTTCTCTTGACTTCTTTGCGCAAAGATGCTATTTTATTTTCAAAATGAAAATTCGTGATATTATTAAAAAGATAGAATCCGATGGCTGGTATCAGGTTACGATGATAGGGAGCCATCGACAGTATAAACATCCAACTAAGCCGGGAAGAGTAACTATTGCCGGCCATCCAAATCATGATTTAGCGCCTGGGACATTGAATAGTGTTTTAAAACAAGCGCAGTTAAAGAAAACGGAGGAATAATAATGCATCGCTTTCTTGTTGTTATTGAAAAAGTAAACGGAAATTATTCAGCATACTCACCGGACTTACCAGGTTGTATAGCAACAGGTTTAACCCGTGAAGAAGCTGAATTTAATATGCACAAAGCAGTTGAAATGCATGTGCGCGGACTACTTGAAGATAAACTTCCAATCCCTGAATCCCAGGCTTCTGCCGAATATGTCGCTGTCCCGTAAAACAAAAGAAATTTGTCTCTTTAGATAAAAATACCATAACTTCTTTCAAGAACCATCATTATTATTTCTGGTATCTTTTCCATTATTACCTACAGCGATGCGGCATCATCCGTTGGGGCCAGTGATGTGGGTGGTGTGGAATAAGTGCACAAGAGCACAAGGTTCAGGAACACAAGGACAACGGTAAAAATTGTTAGAGTTATCCTTCATGCTTGTATTCTCAACCATCTGAAATTAATATACTTACAGCATTAATATAAATATGCTTAACATATTACGCATATTTATGTTGACGTTGATGTTATTTATGTGTAATATGTTAAGCATAAAGGGGGTGTTGGTTATGAAAAATGAACATGGGTTTGGAAATATTGAATTAGAAGCCATTCTTGCTCCATATAATCCTTGGTGGAAAAATGCGCAGTTTGAGACGTTTTCTTTTAAGAGGCCTGTTTTTCTTAAAATATATAAAGATTTATTTTCGCTTAAACAAATAATTTCAATAACCGGCCCCAGGAGAGTGGGCAAGACTACCTTGCTGAAGCAGGTAATAAAGGATTTGATTATAGTAAACAGAATCGAGCCTGCGCAAATAATTTATTTTTCTTTTGATGACCCCTTGATGGTAGATATGCATATACGCGAGCGTTTTTTTGACGATTTAATACGCTGGGCTGATACTAAGTTAAAAGATAAAACGGCATATTTCTTTCTGGATGAAATACAGCGGTTTGAAAAATGGGAACTTTATCTTAAAAAATACTATGATTTAGGTTTTCCTTGTCGTTTTATTATATCCGGATCAGCTTCTTCGCCCATATTTAAAAAGAGCAGAGAAAGCCTGATGGGCAGGATCAAGGAGAATCATTTGTCGCCGTTTTCATTTAAAGAGTTCGTGTATTTCCAAAAAGGCAGCGATAAGGAGGTTTTGGATTTTGTTAATTCTGCGCATGAGTTTGGCCATAATTTGCAGCTTGAGGCGTTGATTCATTGGAAGGAAACTGTTCCAAATAAGTTGGATGTGCATCCGCGCGTGATGAAGGAGTTGGATAAGCTTTTGGGCCGCTATTTTGTAGAAGGGGGATTTCCTGAAGCTTGGGAAATTCATGATCTCCTTGCAAGACAAGCGTACCTTTTTGATAATCAAATCCAAAAGGTAATATTTGAAGATTTAGTTATCGCGACAGAATTCAGGAAACCGGAAAACATAAAACGTTTTTACTTATCATTAATTGAACAGCCAGGCCAGGAAGTAAATCTTGAAAAGGCATCTATGAGAATCGGGGTAAGCAGGACAATGCTGGAAAAGTATTTGCCGCTTCTGGAGATGACTGACTTGGTGAAGAGTTTACCGAAATTTTCCAAGCGGCCCCTTAAATTCCGAAGGGGGAGCGTGAAGTGTTATTTAATTGATTTGGCATTGCGCAACGCCATTTTAAAATTGGATTATAAGATTCTTGAGGATAAGGAGATGCTTGGATATTATGCTGAGAATCTGGCTTTTAATGCGTTGCGGGGGTTTGAAGGGGTTATTGAGCTGAGTTTTTATAAAGAACAAAATAGGGAGGTTGATTTCATCATTAATCTGGGAGGCAAACGTTATTTGCCTATTGAAATCAAATATCGGGATTCTTTGGATGATATAGGCTCTATTAAGTATTTCATCGAAAAGTATGACCAGAAATTCGGGATAGTGGTAACCAAGAATTTTGAGCAAAACAGGGAAGAAAATAAATTATTGTTTATTCCGTTGTCGGTATTTCTTCTTTTTTTTTAATAATGGCATATAAATTGCGTCGTTGATTACGAAAACTAAAACAGGGTTTCATATATGAAATTGTTGTTTTGGGGACACGGGGGTTTTCTGGGGTTCAGGGCGGGTTAGAGACGCATTGTGAGAATTTGTATGCGCGGCTTGTGGCGAAGGGCTGCCGATTGCTTTGCTGGAGGCGATGAGTTACGGGCTTTCCTGCGTGGTGTCGGATATTCCGGCGAATAGAAATGTCGAGTTGCCGGATGAGAGATTTTTTAAGCCGGGTGATGTCAGGGCACTGTCAGAGAAAATCAGCCGATTTATATCTAATCCGCTTACCGAAAAAGAAAAACAAGCCCAGATCTCCATGATTGCAAAGAATTACGATTGGGATTCGATCGCGGAGAAGACGATGGATGTGTACACTCATGGCTCATAGCTGATAGCTCATAGCTCATAGCTGATAGCTGATAGCTGATAGCTCCCCGTGCCTGAATATAGGAAAATTTCTCTAATCTGCGTGTATCAGCGAAGATCTGCGTCCAAAAGAGTCATTGTATTTCCGGGGGGGACGCGGATAAACGAACATTCTTTAAAAAAAGATTCTGAGCCGCCGAATGCGCCGAAAGATACCGATGAAAGAATGAAAAGCCATTAATAATGAGCTTTTGAAGTCAAAGAAGCCTAAGGAGTGGTTCCGGGTTTTTTGTGGATCCGTTGGGAAAAATAGCGGAAGAGGCGCTGAAAATTTACGAACAAGTGCTTGCTTAATCGATTGCTCCGGATTCAAAAGAAAGTCTCAAAAAAAAGAAAGAAAGCTAATTTTTATTGAAGAAAAGATTGTTCGTGATATAATACTTTTATGAATAAGGTTATTGCAAACTGGATTAAATCAAGTGAATACGATATAAAAACAGCCGAAGCTATGTATAAAGCTCGGCGTTTTGTTTATGTTATTTTCATGTGCCATCTAGCGGTTGAAAAGTCATTAAAAGCTATTGTAGCTAAGAATACAAAATCGGTTCCTCCCAAAACTCATGATTTATTTTATCTTGTAAAATTGGCGTCTTTAGAAGTACCCGATTTGCATAAGCCAATTTTAATGCATCTGAACGAAGCAAGTGTTCCGACTAGATATCCGGAAGATATAAATAAACTTATAAAAGTTTACAATGGAGTGATAGCAAATAGATATCTAAGAAAAACCAAAGGTTTATTAAAATGGTTAAAAGTTCAAGCAAAATAAAATATATAATCAATAATTTTGTCTCAGAACTTAAAAAAAGAGGCGTAAAGATAAATAGGGTTATTCTTTATGGCTCTTATGCTAATGGGAAAGCCAAATCGTATAGTGATATTGATATCGCGGTTATTTCTTCTTCTTTTGACCGGAAAAACATTTTAGAGCGTCAAGAATTATTAGGTGAAGTTATCTATCCTTTAAATGAACCCATAGAAGCGATTGGCTACGGTTATAAGGAGTTTAAAAATCCGCCTTATCTTTCTTTTCTCTCAGAAATAATTTCAAAAGGTAAGATTATTTACCGAGAATGATTATCTGAAACAATCCTGAAGTTCCCCTTTTCAGGAGGGTTTTTCAAGAAATAAGGGCAGGGAGCACATAGCGCATAGCTCATAGCTCATGGCTCATGGCTCATGGCTCATAGCTGATAGCTCATGGCTCATCGCCACAGGCCACAGGCTGCAGGCTCAAAGCTCCAGGCTCAAAGCTCCAGGCTGTAAGACACCGAAGGACGACCACTCTCTTCGTTCGTTAGGACGAGGGACGATCCTCCTTCGCTAAAGCTATGGAGGACGGGTTGGAGGACAGGAAGGACGATAGGCGGGGGGACATGGGACGCAACATAGCTGTCAAAGTCTTCGGCCTTCTAACGGGGTTTACAGGATTTAAATATAATAGAACTTATATAATCTGCGAGTATCCGCGAAAATCTGCCTGCCTGTGCGTGTACGCACGCAGACAGGCGTCCAAATGCGTTCTATTATTAAATAATTGAAAGTAGATATTGTATGCTCAGGCATCATTCGTTGGTGCCGGTGTGTGGGTGGTGTGGAGTAAGAGAAATTATGGCTTGTGTATAACGTCAATTATTTTTTCCGGTCCCGTTGCCTCAGATCAAAATGTTACCATTATTTTTGCAACTGTGTGTTGTTTTAGGAAAGCTCACCTGTAATATTCTAAAATATTCTTGATATTTTTAAGAAATAGGCATAAGATATTTTTAAAGAAAGGGAATATAAGAGATGAATATAATTAAAGCTCCACAGGAATGGATTAAGCAAGCCGAATATGATATAGAAACCGCCCAGGTTATGTTAGATAGTGAACGATATATTTATTGTGTATTTATGTCTCACCTATCAATTGAAAAGGCTCTTAAGGCTTTATATGTGAAGAAGTCGTCTAAAAATCCTTCTAAAACTCATAGTCTTGTATATCTCGCTCAAAGCATACATTTAGAGTTGCCCGAACGAATCAAAGAATTTTTAGAGATGCTTGATGAAGTAAGTGTTCCCACAAGATATCCTGAAGAGTTAGAGAAGTTATTAAAAGAATACACTGAAAATAGAACAAAAACCTTATTAGACAAATCAAAAGAGGCATTAGAATGGCTGAAGAAAGAATTAGAGAAGCAGTAGAGTTAATAAGGAATTTCCTTAAAGACCGTCATATAACAGTTGATAAAATAATTGTTTTTGGTTCTTATGCAAAAGGCAATTATACAAAAGATAGCGATTTAGATATAGCCATCGTTTCTTGCGATTTTGACGGAAAAGATATTTTTCAAAAAGCAGAGATGCTTAAAGGATTAAAGTGGTCACTTGTAGAGAATTTTATGCTTCCTTTTGATATTATTCCTCTGTCTTTAAAAGAATGGCAAGAATCCTCTGCGTTAGTTGTAGATTTTGTAAAAGAAGGGGAAGTTTTATCTCCTTGATTCGCGCGGATGAACGAATGTTTTTTTGGAAGTTATTTGGCGCTTTTGTTCCCAAAGATATATTCAGCCTGGGCCGGAGTGAGTTCTTGACTTAAATCTTTTATGAATTCGCGGGCTGTTTTTATGGAATCCTTGATTTTTTCTTCCTCTGTCGGGATATCGAGGCGGATCATTAGACCGGTTTTTTCTTTATTGTATACCAAGGATTGTTTTAAGCATACTGCGCCTGCCCGGACATTTTTGACCCATTAAATAAGAATGGCCCATTTTTATTATCTGCGGGTATCAGCGAAAATCTGCGTCCAAAAGAGTCATTACATTTCCCCAAGCCCCAGGGCTGTAAGCTTACCGAGG
>JAHIOQ010000143.1 GCA_018895275.1 Candidatus Omnitrophota bacterium | reverse complement strand
AATTTAACAACCTCTTTATTGTTATAAACCGCTATTAATAGAGGTGCGTTATTAATAGTATTCGCTGTAGAATCAAGTAGAATCCTTCCGGCTATCTCTTTTTCCATGGATCTTCTCAAAAGAATTTTAGCTACTTCTTTGATGAAACTCGCATTATTTATCACCAAAAACTGCCACGGCTGTATTCCATGAACAGACGGTCCCCACACACCCGCCTCAATAATCTTATTCAATATTCTCTTAGAAATAGGCCTGTCCTGGTATTTTCGTATTGTTCTGCGGTTTTTTATAAGCTTTAATAAATCTACTTTTTTCGCCGTTGTTTTACCGGTTTTCTTACGCATTCGAACCTCTCGTATTTCCCTGTTTCACATGTAGTTCATATAGCGCTTATAGAAATTATTCAAGTATCACATGTCTACATTTTCTACAGGGGCTACATGTGGATATTTCTTATCGTTTTTTTTAATTCCATATTTCCCGGAGATAATAAAAACTTAGAATATTTATTTTACATGTAGTTCATATAGTACCTGTAGAAATCACAGGATAAAACTTTTTAGCCCTTCCTTAAGATATTTAACATTAAAATTCACAATAAAGCCATGTTTAATGTTAGCCAATTTCATATAAGTAAGTACCTGCGCCTGATGTATGCCTTGAATCTCTTCCACACTTTTTATTTCTAGAATAATTTCATTCTCAATAAGCATATCAATACGGTAGCCGCAATCTAATCTAATGCCTTTATAGGTAACAGGTAAAGCCAGTTGTGTGTTAAAATTAATCTTATTAAGACGAAGTTCTTGAGCTAAACATTGTTCGTATGTTGATTCCAACAGCCCCGGCCCCAGTATCCGATGGACTTCTATTGCGTAGCCTATAATTTGATCCGCCAATTTTGAGTATTCCATATCTACATTTCCTACAGGGGCTACATGTGGATATTTTTTATTGCTTCACCAGTTTTCTTACGCATTCGAACCTCTCTTCTTCCACCGCCTCGTCAAAGCATTGCAGCGGAGCGGAGTTAAAACCTCTCTGCCGGGCTTTAGTCATAATATCCTTTGCCAGCGCCGGGTCGGATTGGCCTAATCCGTAATTTTTTTTATATCCATACAATCCCAAGGTCAGCGTTTCCGCCACACAGCTGTAAGTTTCCTTGCAGCTAACCAGCCGGGTTAAAGGGATATCCATCAAATCCGGCATATTCCGGGCGGCCAGGACCTCGATAGAAGATGGAAGCCGCGTCATGCCCCCTTCCAACAGAATAATATCTTTTCTTTCCCTGAGGATCCTTTCGGAAACATTTTTCGGAAAGGAGTCGTCAATAACAATTGCCCCTTGTTTTAAATGTTCTTTTTTTATAATCGAAGCCACGGAATTTGTTGCGACAATAACAACGTCTGCTTTTTTTAATTTTCTAAGATTAATAGATAATAGCACATTGATATCTGGACATACATTTTTAATATAATTTTTTACCTCTTCCAATTTTCTTAAAGCATCAAATGTATTTAAATCTATTAATATTATACGGCCGGGCTTTCTATCCGCCAATAATTTTGCGCAGCCCGAGCCGATAGAGCCCGCGGCACCGACAATCGCAACCGTTGCTTTTCTAATATCCAGGTTTACTCTCCCTGCGGCATTATCCAGAATCTCCATGATATTGCCTATGGTATAAGCATGCCCGGTAGTAAAACCCATATCCGGAATCTGTTCGGACAGCCAATGCCCGCCCTGGGCAAAAGAAGCAATCAGTCCCCCCATCCCCACAATCCTTGCTCCCATCCGGCGCGCGAGTTTCGCGGCCTGCAATATTTTTCTTTTCCTCAAGCTCCCGCTTTCAAGAAGCTCTCTGGTATGATTTGTAACAAACAAAACCCATCCTTTAATCGCCGTTTTTGCCTTTTTATTTTTGACAGGAAAATTTCTGATAATAAATTCATTGACTACGGGATAAGAATAATCCCGCCACTGTTTAACCAACGCTTTCGGCATTTTTTCCAAAAAAGAAAATTCCCGATACAAATCAGCCGGATAACCGTAATGGATCATATGGGCAAAATCCCCCTGGCTGCTTCTGTTTTTTTCGACCACCGGGGCAAGAAGAGAAAACTTATCTTCTAAAACCTTTTTTTCTTTTATCAGATTCTTTTTATTATTTTTTAACAGATACTTATATTTGGTATTTAAGAGAAGCTCTATATACTCACCCTCCTCTTCCAGCAGGCAAGGCGCAACCATTTCATACATTTCATCTATTACTTTTCTTCTTTCTTCAAGGCTGATTTTAAACAAACCATCAAACAGGGACTGCTTCTTTCTCATTTGAAAAACTGCGGACACAAGCGAATAAGGAGAATCGCCTGTGCCCATTAACGGCGTATTAACCCCCAGAATTTGAGAAATCAACGGTATCAGTGAATACGCCGAATAAACATTAGACTCATCAATATCAGACAACAAACGCAGGCTGCCGATAACTATTTTCTCAAAATTTTTAAGCGAAGAGGGCAAATAAATATTTTCTTTCATTTTAGGCAGCTCTCTGTTTTTAATACATCATCGCATTTAATATTCAGCTTCCGCAAGGAATGTTTCAGGGCAAAAGAATCATCCTCTATTTTTACGGCCGCTAATACCTGTTTGCGGTTTAATTTGCCCGTTCTTGCCAAATAGGCAAGTTCTCCGGCATAAGGATGATATCCGTATTTTTTAGCAAAACAAAAATTTCCCAAACTATTCAGCAGGCAATTAGTTGAACAGGAATCCGTATCTTTAGGCTTAACCCATCCTATTTTGGAAATTGCCTCAATAATTTTCTTTTCATCATAATCCAGTAAGACATGAAAGGGAAATAACACTTTCGGTATAAATGCCCGTTTCGCGACATATTGGCTTTTAAAAAAATATCGGCTAGCCTGTCTCCCGAATTTTTCTCTTATCGGGTCGGAGATTATTTTCAGCACATCCCAGGGGTCATCGCGGTAAACCTTATCGGAAAGATATACGCATGATTTTACCTTAAAAAAGTTCTCTAAACTAATCGCCGGATACTGACCGGGGGTAAAACCGATAAACATTACCGGTATTCTTAATCTTATCGCCCGATTAATGGTGCTGCCGAAAACCATGCCTAAACAAGCCGCGCACACCGGGCTCATCATCGCCAGAATCTCTTTAGGAAACACAAATTCTTCCTTTAAAGCACTAATAAAAAGGCCCTGTAAGAAGTCAAACCCCGGACGCGTTGTCTGATGATCTATCCCCAAAACCTTTGTAACCTGTTTTATGTTTTTCTGGGCTGTTTCCGAAACAAAGCCATTATCAAACGTATGCGCCAGGATTTTTAGATTAAACCTTCTTTTTAAAAAATAAAGCAGAAAAGAACTGTCCTTACCGCCGCTGTAAGCCACAACACAGTCATATTTATTTTTCCGTGATTTGGCGGCATTGACAACATTAACAAATTCTTTTTTCATCCTCATTCTGGAGAGTTTTTCCCTATTTTTATTAAGTTCGAAATAAACACAATAATTACAAGTATTGTCTTTATCAAATTTAATCCCCGGATAAGTGTTCGGCAACCCGCACTGCTTACATGTTTTCGTTATCTTATCCTTCATTATTACAAATCTCACCTCCGTTGGGCAAAGCAATCATTAACGTTAAAGAATAGCAAGGGCCAACCCGCAAAACTAAAAACTATTTTCTTCACCTCTTTGCCTAACCGCTTATGCCGCATATTCCATCTGCCGCTAATTGCGGCTTTAACGCTTTTATTTCACATGTAGTTCATATAGCGCTTGTAGAAATTATCCAAGTATTCCATGTCTACATTTTCTCCTCTCTCTCTAAAATTTTCTCTAAAAGCTTTGTAATTACGGGCCGATATTCTTTAAACATACTAATTGCCTGCCAGCGAAAATTTAAGTAACGATGCGCTAAGCGATTTCTCTGAATAGCCAGTTTTGCTAAATTTTCCTGTTCTTCTTTAGAAAAACCTAATCTTCCGGCACATTCGCTTAAAACCTGCGCATAACTTTCAACAGCAATTTCTTCCTGGGTTAAAATTGTGCCGCAGACTTCAACAAGAGCGGTAAGAATATTTTCCACAGTCCGGTCAATCAATTTCTGCAGTTTTCTATCGTCATGGTAATCTTCCCATCGTTTTAAAGCATAATCCTGGTCAAACTCCCTCATTTCAACGGCAATAAATTGCAGTGACTCAGTAATTCTGCCCTTCGCGTATTTAAAGTCAGCCATACGATACTCCTTTCATAATTTTTTTAGTGACCGTTCTCTGCCAAAAAGGAGCAAAAAGCTGAAAATCTTCCATCTGGTGAATTGCTTCTAATTTTAAACTCAAAAACTTACCGTCATCTTTTATAAATAGCGGGATACCTGAAATTATCACGTTATAATAAAGCATCGGATGTAAAAAATTCCTGTCTATGGAAATGATATTTACTTCCCTGCTAAATTCTTGAATTAATTTATATGTGATCTCTGTAATAAAAAAGTGTGCCTTTTCCGCTTTTTCAACAGATTCGGAGAAAAATATACCGATATCGATATCCGACCCGGCATGATGATAAACCGAAGCAAAAGAGCCATAAAGAAAAACTATTTCAATAGGATACTCAGATGCCATTTCTTTTAAAAACCCGCGTAACTTTGTAATGATAACTTTATCTTTGTCATTCATTAATAATCCATCCTTTACTCAACCCATTTAGATAACGGCGTTTCCAAAAATTCCCGCAGGCTCAATTCCTGGCTTCCGACAACTACGCTTCGCGCAGTAGAATAATGTGTTAAAAATTTACTAATACCCGGCAAAGAACCGCGTTTCCTTCCGCTTTTAACTTCAATAGCCGTAATTTTATTACCCTTGCGAATCACAAAATCAACCTCTTTATTTCCCTCTCGCCAATAATAAATATCAATCCCATGAGATATCCCGCTGTTAACCAGATGCGCGCCTACAGATACCTCTACCAACCGCCCCCAGCTTTCAGCAGCACTCCTACATTCTTTAAAACTACGGTTAGCTAACGCGCTCATCAATGCCGTATTTAAAGGAAGCCATTTAGGGCTTGAATTCCGCCGGCGTACAAGATTACCCGACCATTTAGGTAATCCGCGAATTAAAAAAGCGGATTCCAGCAGTCTCTGATAATGCGCAAGCGTAGTTGTGTTACCGCTATCAGTCAATTGTCCCATTATCTTCTGATAAGAAAGAATCTGCCCCCCATAATCGCAGGATAAGACAAATAATTGTCTTAATAAAGCAGGCTTCTCCACCCTGTTTAATAAAAGAATATCTTTAGAAATGGCCGTTTCTATCAATGAATCACGAATATACCGGCTCCAACGGTCCTCTTCTTCTATTAAATCTGCCGCTCCCGGATATCCTCCAAAATAAATATATTTATCCAATGTCCAATTAAAGCAATCGCGGCACTCCAGCCATGACCAATGAGGAAATCTTATAATCTCAAACCTGCCGGCAAGGCTTTCTTCCAGCCCTTTTTGAATAAGTAAAGACGACGACCCCAAAACTACAACATGAAGATTACTACCCAACCTCGTATCCTCATCCCACAACCGTTTCACCTCATTAGACCAGTGAGCAATCTTTTGGACTTCATCGAGAACTAAGATACCTTTTTGCCGGCCTTCCATTTTCATTCTGGCTAAATCCCATTGGCGAGAAATCCATTCTGTATCCGGAGGCGCCGGCAAATCCGCGGCGGCATAATGGCAGGGAATAGTTTTTTCTTTAATGATTTGTTGAATAGCCGTAGTTTTACCCACTTGACGCGGGCCCATGATTACCTGAATAAAACGTCTCTTTTCTTCAAGTCTGTGATTGATTGTATTTACTATATCTCTTTTATACATAATTAGATATGCTGAATTTTAAAATTATCTCATTATAATGAGTAATTTTAAGCCAATCCTTGATTAAAGTCAAGATATTTCAAGATTTGCCTTGCTAAACACCACGCTGCAGTTATTCCCGCCAAAGGCAAAGCCGTTGTTCAGCGCGATGTTTATCTTTATTTTTCTGGCTATATTCGCTACGCAGTCGATATCACATTCCGGATCCGGGGTTTCAAAATTTATCGTCGGAGGCACGATGCCGTCTTTTATCGCCAGGCAGCAGGCTGCCGAGGCGATTGCCGAGGACGCGCCCATGGTATGGCCGAGCATGGATTTCAGCGAGCTCACCATCAGCCCCTGCCTTTTTCCAAAGACCTCGTTAATTGCCTTTGATTCGGTCTTATCATTCATAGGCGTGCCTGTGCCGTGCGCGCAGATATAATCCACTTCCTCCCTGTCTATAGCCGCGTCCTTTAACGCCTTTCGCATTACCTTGGCTATGCCTTCCGGCTCCGTAGCCGTAGCATGATAGGCATCACACGACAACCCGTACCCTAAAATCTCCGCGTAAACATTCGCGCCCCGCTTGCGCGCTGATTCCAGGGACTCGATTAATAGGATGCCGGAGCCTTCGCCCAGCATCATGCCCTTTCTGTTTTTATCAAAAGGCGCGCACTTATCCGGAGACATCGCGTAAAGCCGCTGAAAACCGGCAAAGGCTAAACATGAAAACGCCTCGCTGCCGCCGGCCAGGACAAAATTCAAATCCCCGTTTTTAATCAGGTCAAAGGCATAGCCTATGGCATAATTACCCGCGGCGCAGGCATTGGGGATAAGGTAATTTACCCCCATGGCCTTAAACTGGATGCCGACATTTGCCGATATGTTATTTACCGAGGCCTGAAAAAGTTTCCTGCGCTGTACGTCTTTTAAGCCGCCCCTTGCCCATGCCGCGGCTAAGTCCTCTATATATGTTTCACCAAGGGTTGTGCCGATAATAACCCCGAGTTTGTCTCCGGATATCTTTTCTATGGGAACGCCGGCATCTTTTAAAGCAAGTGCCGACGCGGCAATCGCCAACTGCGAAGTTCGGCTCAAAAACTTTATCTTGTGTTTCGGCATGAATTCTCCCGGCAGGAAATTTTTTACCTCTCCGCCGCGATGGCAGGTAAACCCCGAAGTATCAAACGCACTCACTTCGCTGAGCCCGCAGGCGCCATTAACAATACTATTCCAGAAAGCATCCCTGCCAATGCCCACGGATGAAACCACGCCGATACCCGTAACGACAACGCGACGATCTTTCATCATACACCTCTTAATAGTAGCGAGTAGCTGCCTTACTCCTTACTCCTTACTCCTTACTTACTCCCTACTGCCTACTTTTTCTCACTACTCTACTCATATCTGCTTATCACCGCCGCGGCATTATTGCCGCCGGGGCCGAAATTGTTTATCAGGACATTTTTAACATCCGCTTTTCTGGAGACGTTCGGCACGTAATCCAAATCACACTCCGGGTCCGGCACCTCATAATTAATTGTCGGAGGGATAAAGCCTTTGGTTATGGCGGCCACGGAAGCGGCAATCTGCAGGCATCCCGCGGCGCTGATGCTTTCACCGACCATAGACTTTATCGAACTTACGGGAATCTGCTCCGCGTAGATATTGAACACCTCCTTTATCGCCTCGGTTTCCAATTTATCCTGCTGTTTTACCGAATTTGCCGCGCTGCAAATATAGTCGATATCTTCCTCGCTTAAGCGCGCTTCTTCCAGCACCTTCACCATGCTTTGTTTTAACCCCCTTGACTTAGGGGCATAATCCGCGCTGCGGTACGCGTCAAAAAAACTCTTTACTCCCAGCACACGCGCGTAGATGCGCGCCTGCCTCTGCCGGGCAAATTCCTCATCCTCCACGACAATAACCGTGGCTGCCTCGCCCAGGATAATACCGTTGCGCCGGTTATCAAAAGGGCAGCAAAGCTCCTCACCGCGCCTGCCGGAAAGAAATCCGGCCTTATAAAATCCGACAAAATTGGCAAATGAAAAGCTTTCCACCCCGGCGACCAAAGCCGCTCTGGCCCTGCCTGCCTTTATTAAGTCCATCGCGTACTTAAGCGCGTCTAAGCCCGCGGTATATCCGGTGGATATGGTTGAGTTAAACCCTTTTATCTTGTACCTGATCGCGATATGGCTTGAAGGGAAATTCATTGTTGTCGGCGGAAACAACGCCGGATTGACCATCTGTGCCCCATCATCGACAACTTCTTTGGTAAAAGCGGCAATATCAACCGCAACGGATAACGTCGTTGCCGTAGCTACGCCGATATCATCCGTATTCGCCTCGCTGATTTCCAATCCGGCATCATCCAAAGCCAGTTTTGCCGCCGAGGTAACAAGTAAAGTAGCGCGGTCAAGATTCCTCAATCCCTTGGCTCCCAGGAATTCCGCGGCATTGAAATCAGCGCATTCCGCGGCCAATTTGCTTTTAAAATAGGTGGTGTCGATAGACAATATTGGTCTTATACCGGAGATGCCTTCCTGCAGCGCCTGCCAGAAGGCATCCTTACCGATGCCGTTCGGCGCGATCACGCCGATACCGGTTATGACAATCCTTAGTTCGTTTTTCATATCACCTTAAAAAAAGTAGCAAACAACCCTCCTTCGCTACCCACTTCGCCGGCCTTTCGAATTGAGCATGAAGGCTTCGAGGGTCAAGAAAGCTGCAAAGGACAGGCAAGTAGCGAGAACATTCTTTCTACTCTCTTCTTGCAGCCCGCAACCTGTCATATCGTCTTTCGTCCTTTGGGTCCAGATTCTTTTTTACCACTTCCAGAAATTCTTCCCGTTCAAACGGCTTATATATATAATCCGCCACTTTCAACTCCACGGCGCTTTTGTACTTCTGCTCATCCGCGTAACCGGTAATAAAAATTTCCGGCACAGGAGGCTTCCCCTGTTTTTTCAGGTATTCACGGATTTCTTTGATCGTATCCACCCCGTCCATCTGCGGCATTCTCATGTCGCAGACAATCAGATTAAATTCCCCGCACTTTACTTTTTCAAGCGCTTCCTGCCCGCTCTGCGCGACCGTCACCGCATAACCTTCGCTACTTAATAATTTACGCAATGTTTTAACCACCAAAACCTCATCGTCGATAATTAAAATATGCTTCTTCATTTAGTTACTCCCTGTAATATTACACAACATTAGCCCGACACGGCGCTTTTTATCATCGCGGCCGTCGGCAGGCAAATCGTAAATACCGCCCCTTGATCAGGGCTGGAATCAACCTTTATAACGCCGTTATGCCGTTCAATTACCGACTGGCAGATGGACAGTCCCAGTCCCAGGCCTTTGCCCACATCTTTAGTCGTAAAAAAAGGGTCGAATATCTTTGCTTTAATTTCCGGCGTCATTCCCTCGCCCTCATCCTTAACCATAAGCCTCACCCATTCGCCGTCATGATCAAGAAAAACATCCACAACTCCGTTTTTTTTAAAACGCTTAACCGCGTCTTTGGCATTCAAAATTATGTTTGTTACAACCTGCTCAAACTCGTTCTTGGTACCGATTACCATATATCCGTTACGGCCATTTGCATGAATATTTACCCTGACATTTTCCTGCGCCAACTGATACCCGATAAACGCGACCACATTTTTTACCACCTTTAATAAATCTATTCTCCCGGCTTCCCTGGATTCTAAAGGTTTGCGGGCATAAACCATTAATTTCTGCACGACATCACGGCCCCGTTTTGTCGCTTCTTCTATCA
Source organism: Candidatus Omnitrophota bacterium (assembly GCA_018895275.1). Classification (GTDB taxonomy): domain Bacteria; phylum Omnitrophota; class Gorgyraeia; order B26-G9; family B26-G9; genus JAHIOQ01. The sequence goes on along the minus strand of JAHIOQ010000143.1, from coordinate 25,504 downwards.
GTTGAAGAGATTCCCGGTCCGATTCGTCACGAATCGAATCGGAAGCCAGAAGCATCTGCACGTTGGTCAGAATCGCCATTAACGGATTGTTTATCTCATGCGCAACGCCGCCGGCCAATGTTCCCACGGTTGCCAGCTTTTCCGCCTGTACCAGCTGTTTCTGCACCTTCACCAACTGTTTCGTGCGCTCCTTTACCTGTTCTTCCATATTTTCGTAAAGTAAAGAGTTTGATATCGCGATAACCGACTCGTTTTTCAATTTATTTAAAAAATACAAATCCGAAGCACGGTATTTTTTGAAATTTGCTTTTTTTCCCAGATTGATTATGCCCAGCATGTTCACATTCAAAACCAATGGAATAGCCAGCATCGCATCGGTTAAATTGAAATAATCATTTGCCTCTTTTTCTATCAAAGTATACTGCGGGTCGATATTCACGAATTCCTTATATACAATCTTACCGCTTTTAGCAAGCCACGACAAGAATTGGTTATTTTCTTCCAGAAAATCCGCTGTTATATCCTCGCCTTCGGAAATATTATTAATTCGCACATAACCGTTCCTTTCCTTGTTATGTATAAAAATCGCGATATACTGCGGATATAAAGTATCGGCAATCGTCTGTTCTATGCGCCGGATAAGGTTATTCAACCCTTTCAAATAAACTAAATCTTCACTGAATTTATCCAATGTCTCTTCCAGGTCCGCTTTTCGCCTTTGAAAAAAATGGTCAATCTTGGGCTGTGTGCATTGGACATAAATCGTCAACAGGTAGAATATGCCCGCGCAAAGCAGGGATACTTCAAAAGGAGAAGCTTTTTGATACCATGGCCTTAACCAATAGACAAGCAAAGCTATCGGAATAAGGCAGGTTGAAGATGCCAATACCCATGCCGCCGTTTTATGAATGACGGTTTCGATATCGAACGCTTTATAATGGATGATCGAATATGCCAGAATACAGACAAAAATAAGCATGGGGATAAAGCCGAAGGGATATACCGCTACGGTAAAAAATTTAGGCGTAAAATCAACAGAAGCAATAAAAGCAACCAGAAAGCCGATAAATATCGCTAAGAGCCGGGTGCGTTTGATCGGTATTTTTTCCGATTTATACCTGCGCCATAAAATAATCTGAAGCGCGACATACAATGTTAAGTAAAAAACGATGAATAGAATATTCAGCCGTTCATATCGCGGATAGTACCCCCAGTAATACCACCGCGGCAAGGCAATAAATTTTTCCGTGACAAGCGCCAGCGCGTAAAAAATATTCGCTATAACATAATTGCCGGCCACCAAAGCGCGTTGTTTCCGTAAAAGGCCTGTTAGTGCCGCTACGAATAAATACCCGCTCGGCATAATGTTAACCACGCCGAAAAAAGTAAAATATTTATACCATAGCAGCGCCGTCCGAGGATTATTCGCGCAATAAACAAAGCCTATTGTTATCAGCCAGATGCTTAAGCTTACGCAGAATAAAAAAAACGCTTTACCGCTTGCCTGCTTTTTTGACTGTAAAAGGATAAATAACCCTATGCAAAAAATAATACTGCCTACCAATATTACCGGTATGGCATGCGGGTTATAAAGATAATTTGAAAAATCCAGTAGCCGATCCGGCATTTTTTGCCGCCTTTTTGATTTCTTCTATTTCCTGCGTCCCGATTAACTTATCCGCCCAGTAAAACGGGGCTAATTCAAAACCGTGTTTAACCGCCAGCTTCTTTATTTCCTGCATTTTCTCCACCGATATATTTCCCCGGCCGTAGCTGAAATTTTCAAAACGGTGTTCAAGCGCGAGAATAATTACTTCGGAAAAACAGCCGTAGGAAATATCCGGAGAAGGAACTCCCAAATCAATACCCATATCTATCGGCGTAGGAATACTCGCCAGCCCTCCGGAAAATACAAAAATATCTTTTCTGCTTATAGGCGCGTAAGAAATATTTTTCGGATAAGCCAGGTCACAAATGACGGCACCGGGCTTAAACCACGCCGCATCCAGTATCGACGCGGAAGAATTTGCCGCGGCAATAACCACATCCGCATCCTTTACCGCCTTTCTATTATCGGTAGTCGCCTCAATCTTCGCCGCACGTTTTCTTTTAAGCTCGCCGGAAAGAAGACGCAGGTTAGACTTAGTCCTGCCGGTTATCGTCACCTGCCTGGATTTTTCCGCCAATATACGGCTGCAGGCGCTGCCGATATCGCCTGTGCCGCCGACTACAGCTATTTTTACGTCTTTTAATTCCTTACCGAAAAGCTGTACAGCCTTTTCCACGGCTTCAAGCGCCAGCACCGCCGTATAGGTATTGCCGGTGGTAATCGGGATATCCACATCTTCTTCAATGCGGTGTCCCAGCCGCTCCCCTACCATCGAAGTAAATCCGCCGAGAGTTACAATGCCGACGCCGTGTTTCTCCGCCAGCTTACAGGCCCGCACCACTTTCGCATAAACAGCGTACATGTCCTGAGCCATCATATCGGGTATAAACGTACACACGATAAAACAGCCGTGCGTGGTATCCTTTGTTTTAGAAACAAATTTTTCCATTTCATACATCTTAAAAGAAGGCGTGATACTGAATAATCCGTGCAGGAATTCCCGCGAAGGAAGCTTGTAGTTCGGATTTATCATTTTTAAGCACCGCGCGAGATGGTTAAAATTGTAAAAATGCCCGAGAATTCCGAATCCGGCTATTTTTTTCGTGTCTCCCTGTTTATAACTTGCATATTTTTTTGATATTAAACGCTGCTCCAATGCTTCCAAAATAGCGGCAAAATTACTCGTAAGCATATTTTTCACATAGGCCTGCGCGAATTCCTCGATTACCGGAAGCCCAACTCTCAAGTTAACCTTCACGCTTACTAAAGTCCCTCCCTCATGGGTACGGAACCTCCATTCCCCCTTAAATTCCTGCAGGTCTCCCTCTACTGCGTTGAAATAAATCGCATTATCCTTCAGGGCAAGCTCATCTTCCTCTATCCAGGATATCGGAATTTTGTCTACTTGTATCCGCCATCTCGTCTTTATTTTATTATGAGACTTTTGAATCACCGATACTTCCTTGACGGAAGGCACAAAGGACGGAAAGTCCCATACCTTTGTAAGCAAACGTACCACCCTCCATTTTTCCGCAGGAATAACTCTTTCGACACTTATCTCTATTAAATCTTTATCCGGCATTTAACATCTCCTCAATGCTGCTTTTAATCTTAGACGTGCCTTTTTGTAAATACACATCATCAATTTTTTTTTCAAATTCTTTCAATAGATATATCGGTTTGCCTATTTTAACTTCTATAGGCAAAAACAGCTTTGGGAAAAATTTCCCGCGCGGGAGTACCTCATAGGCCCCCTTAATGACACAAGGCACAACCGGCCTTCCGGTTTTAAAGGCCAAAAGTGCCGCGCCTCTTCTAAACCCCCCAAGACTTCCGTCATGGCTGCGGCATCCCTCCGGAAACAAACCGACATTCTTATTTGCTTCCAGCAGAAAAACCGCCCTTTCCGACACATTTCCGGTTGATAAAGCGTCTAATTTACGAAAAAACCACTTGAACCATGCATAGCTATAAAAAAATCTTGAGGCCAGCCAATTAATTCTTTTGGGTATGGCAACTCCAATAATAAAAGGGTCCAGAAAACTAACATGATTGGCAGCCACAATAAAATTAGTTTTTTTGGGTATGTTTTCCAGGCCTGCAACTTTAAAATTAAAAAATATTCTTAATATTAGCTTGCTTAATACGCGAAGTACCCAATACCACATATGCACATTTCCGGGAGCCTACCGATTTTACAAGACGGTTTTATTAGTTTTTTAAAGATTTCTCCAGCAGCTTAAACACATTCACCAAAGAATTTATTTTCGGTATTTCTTCTTCCGATATACGTATTTTATATTTTTTCTCGATCGCCGCCGCCACTTCCAGCGCCTTCATACTGTCGAATCCTAAATCATCGATGAAGTTAGCATCATCCTTAATTTCTTCTTCTGAAATCTCGCCGATTTCGGCAACAATCTTTCTTAGTTCCTGCCTGAGCGTATCTAAAGTCTTTTCTGCCGGCATAGATTCCCTCCCCCTTTCACATTGTCAATCCGCCGTCAACGCGTATTACCTGGCCGGTAATATAGTGCGATACCGTCTCATCCGCCAAAAAAAGCGCTGTCCGCGCTACCTCTTCTACGGTACCGAACCTCCCCAAAGGAATAAGCGGCATCATCTGCCGCACATATTCCTCTCTTAATTTTCTCGTCATATCCGTATCGATAAACCCGGGGCAAATAACGTTAACCCTGATATTATAAGGCGCGACTTCTTTGGCAAGCGCTTTACTGAAAGAAATCATCCCTCCTTTGGAAGCGGAATAATTCACCTGGCGAGGTAACCCGATAAGCCCGCTAACCGAACTTATATTGATAATGTTGCCTTCCTTTTTCTTCAAAAAATGCACAATAAAAGCCCGCGTAAAATTAAAAAGGCCGTTCAGATTGGTGTCTATGACTTCGTCCCAATCCTCCCGGCTCATCATCATCAGAGCTTTATCTTTTGCAATACCGGCGTTATTAATTAGAATATCAACGCCGCCGAACTCAATTAATATTTCTTCTTTCCATTGATTTATTTTTTCAAAATCTCTAACGTCTATCTTAAAACCTTTAGCTTTTAAACCCTGTTCCCGTAATTCACTTTCTATCTGCCCGGCTAATAAATCATTATGCGCATATGTAAAAAGCACCTGCGCTCCTTCCCGCGCGAGGGCCTCCACCATGGCCCTGCCGATACCGCGAGTCCCTCCGGTAACCACCGCAACCTTATCCTGTAGTTTCATTCCTCTCGTTTCCTTTAACAGAAAACCACGCCTGAAAAATTACGATTACTACGGATTTCGTTCTTTTTAAATACTTCCCTTTCCCCCTGATTTTACCGATTAATAATTGAAGCGTATTAGCAATTAATAATATACCTGCATATTCATTATTTGTCAATAACGCATTATCACTTCTTACATCTTAGAACGGGTTTCGCTTACTCCTTCGTTAAACTTAAATCTGCTGACCATATCTTTTAATTCCGTCGCCATACGCGCAAGGTCTTGCGCATTGGAAGCCATCTCTTCCATAGAAGCCGTCTGCTCCTGGGCAGATGAAGATGTCTCCTGTGTCGCGGAAGCCGAATCCTGCGCCACCGCCGCGACTTCATCTACAGCCTTAATTATCTGTTCGGAATTTGCCAGCTGCTGCACAGTGGCCACCGTAATTTCGTTCACCATATTTGCCGACTGTTTTGCCGCCTCAAGAATCTGCGCCAGCGCGTCGGAAACACGGGAAACAATATGAGCGCCTTCATTAACCTCTTTCGTACCCGCTTCCATGGAACTAACCGCCTTGGGAGTCTCTATCTGAATACTCTTTATCAATGCGCCGATTCTCCTTGCCGCCTCGGCAGAACCTTCGGCCAGCTTACGCACCTCCTCGGCAACAACGGCAAAACCGCGCCCGGCTTCTCCTGCGCGCGCTGCTTCAATAGCGGCATTAAGCGCGAGAAGGTTTGTCTGGTCCGCGATAGAAGTTATCGTTTCGGTAATCTGGCCGATCTGCTGTGATTTTTCTCCCAACGCCCGCACAACTTTAGCCGCGCCCGTAACCGTTTCCGTAATCTTGTTCATTTTTTCCACAGCTTGTTCAGTCGCATCGCCGCCGTTTTGCGCCAGATGTAAAGATTCTTCCGATATTTTCGAGGCTGCCTTTGAATTTTCCGCTACCTGTTTAACCGAGTTTGACATCTCTTCCATCAATCTCGATGTTTCTTCAATTCTTTTTGCCTGCGTGGTTACGCCTTTGGCTATCCTTTGGATCGTCGTCGAAATCTCTTCCGTAGAAGCATTAACCTCCTGCGTGGAGCTGGAGAGCTGTTCGCTGGAGGCCGCGACGCGGTCGGCAGTAACACGGATTTTCAGGAACATATCATGCAACGTGGCAATAATCCGGTTAAAGGCAGTACCGAGAATTCCGATTTCGTCTTTGGAATGCACCTCTACCCTTTGCGTAAGGTCGCCGGCACAGGAAGCCATTGTTTCCGCAGTAGCGGTAAGTGTAAGCAGCGGCCTGACAATGCCTTGCGCAACACCCAGCCCTGCCAGAATCGAGAAAACACAAGAGATCAGCACAACAAGAAATAAAGCGCCGGCCGCCTGCCTATGCGCCGCGATTAAATCGCTTCTTGGTAATCCTACGATAAGCGCGCCGACTTTTTTACCCTGTACCGAATTTAGAGGAGAGTACAAAAGCCCATAGGGATGCTCACCTAATGTAACCGCTTTATAGACATTTTCTTTTTCATCAAGTGCGGCAGCAATATCATCGCCGATCATTGTATCTTTTAAAGATGGAATCGTTGTCGCAATAACCCTATTACCGATAACAATAGATATTTCCGCGCCGCTTAACACTTTCATCTCTTCGGCAAATTTATCATCGAAATAAATACCGGTCATAACCACGCCTATCGGCTCATGGCTATCGCCATGGTCTATGCGGCCGCTCGCTCTGATCGCGTACATACCATCCTTGTCGTCATTGATATCAACCGTTATCTTTCCGGCAACGGCACTCTTGAATAAAGGCAAATCGCCCTTTTTATCTCCGAATTTGTTCGTGGCCGTACTCCTAAGGAGAACTTCACCCGTAATACTGCATACCTCAAGCGTATCAAGGTCCAACGCCTTAAACCGCCCCTGCAGTTCCTTTATCAACGGATCCCGCCATTTAAGAGAAGCTGCGTGATAAGTTGCCTCCTGGAGAGTGGTATCATAGGTGAAAAGCCGGACGTAATTCAATGATTTAATCTTATACTCTTCAAACAGTTGCGTTACATAATTTCCGTCTCCTTCCAGCTGAACCTGAAGCAGTTCTTCCAGCCTTGTCCGAATAATTCCGGAAACTATTAAAAAAGTGGCTGCCATTGATACGAGCACAATCGCGACAATAGTACTCATAATCTTGTGCTTGATCTTTAAATCTCTCCATTTCAGCATAAACTACCTCCAAAAAAAGTATAGGTTCTGTCAAAAATTCCAAAACAAAGCTGGAGAAGATTACCAGGTAATCCCTTTCATCTCCTTCGCGTACAATTCTTCATCCGTTAATAATCTCGGCATCACACCGAGAGATACCAGATAACCGTTCAAAACATCATTGCGCACTATATCCAATTTCGTCGTTAAACGAATCCTCGGATTCCCATGTCGGATCGCATCTTCCGGAGCCCCCGTGTATTTATGCGCGATAGCCACGATATTTTCCTCCTGAGGATTACTGTTAAACAGCTCGTTGGCCTCATCCAACGCAGCCACAAAGCGTCTTACCACATCCGTTTTTTGCGTTAAAAAATTACTGTTCGCGCCGACAAAACGACAAGGCACGTCAACGATTTCACGCAGTACTAATTTATAGCCTTTAAGTTCCATAATGCTTGCGTAAGGCTCTTCCAGGATTGCCGCGTCGACAACCCCGGCTTCCAACGCCGCCATTGCCGGCGCCGGAGCAAGTTTTACCAGCTCGAAACTCCCGTTTAAGTCTTTAACCGCCTTGATGTAAGCAATAGTTGCTTCGCATGTAGGGCTAATTCCGGCAATCTTTTTACCTGCAATATCTTTAACCCTGCTAATCGTGGAATTCTGCGGCACAACCAAAACAGACGTACATGGAATCTTAGCCTGCGCGATTACTTTAACCGGCGCACCCTGGGATATTGCGGCCATTGTAAAGGTAGGACAGGCGAAGAATATATCCGCTTTACCCGCGGCAACGGCGTCTTTTGCCGCATCAAGCGAATTAACCGGAATATACCCTATCTCAATGCCGTGTTTTTTAAAAATTCCCAAGTCCATTCCCAGATAGAGCCCCATATGATGCGTAGTCGGCGCGTCGGTAACTACGATTTTATAAAGTTGCATTGGGGGCGTACCCTCCTCTTCCTGGCATATCCCTACACCTGATACCATCAATGCTAAACAAAGTATTGATATAATTTTCATCCCGCAGCTCTTAAGACTAATCATAACATGCCTCCTTAATGAACAGTCAGATTTAATGTTACGATATTAATTGTATCACTATTAAATATTGAATCAACCTTTTTATTAGAAAAGCCGGGCACAATTAGTCTTAATCCGTCCATTTTATGCCGATCTTCTGTGCCATGTTCGTCAGCAGCATAAAATGCCGCAATGCCCGGCTGCGGGCAATAACCACTATCCGACGCACCTCCGGATACCCGAAAGCGGCAAGCAATTTATCATATCTGTCTATAATTTCAATCTGAGCTTCGGCATCAATCACCAAAGCCTTGTCCAATTGAGTAGTTTTCACGATCGGCAGACGGTTTTTCTCCGCATCTCCGTTCAAGGCATCAATAACATCTGCAAGAGATTTCACGGTTTCCTGTTTTTCCAGAATAATCCGGTGGAAAGGCATGGCCACATTAAATACCTCGCTGTCATGCTCGCATTGCTGCAGAGACTGGATTTCCAAGGTAAAGACCCTATTCAGTTCCGCGATAAGCTCCGGATTATTTTCCGCTGAGGCATACCGGGGTAGCAGGCATAACAAAAACATCAGATAAATGATTTTACTGCGCATATCCGCCTTCGTAAAGATTCCTTTAAGGGGTAATGTCAAAACTTAACCACAGAAGCACGGAAATATTGTATCACAATATGCACACAAGATCGAAAAGAAATTTTTGGCAGAATAGAATTTGTTTAAACGACTCCTGTAAGTTTCAAGTGGGTAAATAATGCTTGTTTAACAAATCAAATCGGGCCGCAACACATCGTTATAATTTTTTTTATGCTCACACAGAGACACAGAGAATGATGGAAATTCGCTACATGATCTACATGTGTAAATTTAATATGATATCAAGGCATAAAGTTTGACGAGGGATTTCAAAATAAACAGGCGCTTACCACCGCGCCTCGATACCGGCAAACACCCACCTGCCCGGCATGGGAATATTGCTTTTTTCCGCGTAGGCATGATTAAACAGGTTATCTATTTTTAAATAAACACGGCAATTCTTAATCTCCCTCTCCAGACTGGAATCGAAAACAAAATCACCGCCTTTATGCACGCGTTCCAGGTACGTAAGGTTGGCCTTGGCGGTTATGGCGTATGGCAAAACATATTCACTGCCGCAGACAAACTTGTGTTCAAGATAATCAAAGACGTATTTGGAAATAAATTCCGTGTCCTTTTCGTTGCGGTCCGTATAAGCATACCCGAGCGTAACTTTCCGCCAGTTTTCCGCTAGCGGGCAAATAGTTACATTCGCCTCAATCCCCTGCGTATTTACATGCGCGACATTCCTCACCTGATAAACGGTCGAGGCAGGCGTGCGCACCCAGTCAATCAGATTTTTCTCTCTGCGCCAAAACGCGGTGAGAGAGGAATCCCACCCTTCCCCGGCGTAATCAATGCCTGTTTCATAATTTTTCGATTCCTCCGCGGAAAGCTCGCGGTTTCCTTTGTTGGCCGGGCTGTCGTAATATAATTCCGTAAACGTCGGTGGCCGAAAAGACCGGCTGAAAGCCGAGCGCAGCTTAAGATTATCTTTTAGCCTGTACCCCGCGCTTATCTCCGGTACACCGCGTGAGTTAAACCCTTCGTAAAAATACCCCGTAATCCCGCAGGAATAAAGTGTCCTTTCCCACTCCGAGCTATAAACGGAATAGAGCGTATGGCGCAGGCGGGCGTGTTTTCCCAAACTCGAACTTTTAATCCTCTCCTCGCAGGAATCAATGCCGGTACATAATTTCCCCTCCTCCAATTCAAACACCGTATCGATTTTGGCGCCGCTGATATAATTCGTATGCAGATTCTCATAAAATCCGGGGTTCATGCGGTTAAGCAGGTAGCGGTCATTATGGCGGCGTACGTAGACCTGCGGATTGATATAGTACCCACTGCCTTCGGCCTGTAATCCGATGCTGCTGAATACGGTATTCGTGAACTCTTTTTGCTCCGGATAAAACTCCGAATAAAAACCGTTCGCGCCGAAGTCCTTATCCAGCCAACCGAAAAGAAACTTGATCTCTCCCCGGCCGCTTTCCGCTGCCGTGATATGCGAAAGACAAATGCTGTCAAAATCCGTGTTATAGCGGTATCCGTCGCAAGAGGCCCGGCCCAAGGTTGTGCGGGACATTGTATTTGCCAAGGAATAAGACAATGCCAGCGTCTGGCTGGAAAAATCATGCGCTCCAAAGACCGTTTTTACTGCTACGCCCGGTTTTTCGGGTTTTCTCATTACCAAATGCACGGAGCCGCCCGGGCGCCCTGCTCCGTTTACGCTTGCCGCCGGCCCGGCGATGGCCACGATTCTTTCCATGTCCTCGGGGAAAAAAGGGATGTCCGCGTTAAAATGCCCGGTCTGCGGGTCATTGATAATAACACCGTTTAAAAGAATATCCGTCTGCTCAAATCCTGCGCCGCGCATCTGGATATCGGATTGTACATCAAAGACTCCGCGGCGGGACACGTCCAGCGTCGAGAAATAACGAAAACGGTCAACAAGGGAATACGCGCCGTTATTTTCGCAATTTTCTCCGGTTTCAATATGCCGCAGAGAATTACTATAATATTCCGCCAATACGGTCGGACATACAACTACCGGCTCCAGAAAATAGGTAGCAGTCTTATCCGCGGCAACCGCCGGGCCGATAAAAAACCCGCTCGCGATAATAAAAACACCCAGAAAATGGAAAACAACCCCACGGGCATGCCCGTAGTACCTATATTTACTCATCCGGATCCTTTCCGCATTGTTAACCATATAATAATTATAAGTTAACAATGCTGCCTAAAAAAATACCACTCGGGTTAGTGATTATTTTTTTATTCTACCAATAAAAAGCCCAGGAGTCAACCGTATTTCGCAAAGAACGATTTTTTCTCCAGCAACTCTATGATGCGCTGCACACTGCCTTTATTTTTGTCCACCAGGCGTTGCGCGTTTTGCGCCAGTTGTTTTTTCTTTCCGGGATCACGGAGCAACTCGTCCAGAGCAGTGAAAAGGCCGTCTTCATCTGAGACGGAGAGCGCCGCTTTATTATCAAGGAACATTTTAGCTATCTTGGAAAAATTATACATGTATCTGCCGAAAACCACCGGTTTTCCGCAGGCCGCCGCCTCTATCGGATTCTGTCCGCCGTGCCGGACGAGGCTGCCGCCGATAAATACAATGTCCGCCAAACGGTATACCCGGTTCAGAATCCCCATAACATCGAGCAGAAAAACCGCGTCCTTTTCTATTTCCCGCTCATCCGCGGCAAGCCGGCTTATCAACTGCACGAACAATCCGTTTTGTTTAAGCATCTTCTCAACGGCAGCGGCGCGGTGCGGATGCCGCGGCGCAAGCAAAAGCCGCAAAAATGAATATTTTGGTTTGAGCTTAAGAAAAACGCGCGTGATCATTTCTTCCTCATTATCATGCGTGCTTCCGGCAACAAGCAAACGCTCGTGTGCCTTGAGCCCGAGCCTCAGCGGCAGCGATGCCGCAGCCGGCTTTACCTGGTCAAACTTGATATTACCGGCGATATGCACTTTTTGTTTATCCGCTCCCAGCTCGATAATCCGGCTCGCGTCGTTCTCCGTCTGCATGCAAAAAATACCGATATTTTTCAGCGCCTCCTGAAAAATAAATTTTCCGCGGCGGTAACGCGGAAAGGCCTTATCCGATATCCGGCCGTTGACAATTGCTACGGGGATGTGCTGCGCAGAGAGTTCATGGATAAAATTCGGCCATATCTCCGTTTCCATAATCAGTACGGCCGCGGGATTAATCATAGATACGGCCTTTTTAACCACCAGGCTTAAATCAAAAGGAAAATAGATGACAATATCCTCCCGAGCGGCCAGCTGCCGCGCCACGGTGTTGCCGGTAGGCGTAATCGTCGAAATCACAAACCGCAGGCCGGGGAAGCGGCTGCGCAGGGCCTCGATCAACGCGGCCGCGGCCTTAATCTCGCCCACGCTTACGGCATGCAGCCATAACCGCGGCTGATTTGCCTTAAACGCGATACGAATATCCGGCGCGTATATACCAAAACGCTGCCGTATGCCCAGGCGGTGTTTTCCCTTAAAAACAAAGGAAGGCAGATAGGCACAGGCGGCAAATAAATATATAATATCAAGTATAAAGCGCATAGTTCCGTTTCCCTGTATACGTTTTAGGCGCGCGGGTGTGTTTTTTCATAAACGCTTTTTATCCTTTCCGTGGACAAATGCGTGTATATCTGCGTTGTGGATAAGTTCGCGTGGCCGAGCAGTTCCTGCACGGAACGTAAGTCCGCTCCCCGGTTCAAAAGATGCGTGGCAAAAGAATGCCGCAGCCCGTGCGGAGAAATATTTCTCTGTATGCCGGCGATGTGGATATATTTATCGACGATATTACGCACACTGCGGTCCGTAAGCCGGCGTCCGTCCTTATTCAAGAAAAGCGCGCGGGAAGCCGCGCCTTTACCGGTACTGCGTTTTTGAAGATAGCTTTTTATCACGCGCAGGGCCTTGTCTCCGATCGGCGCGAGGCGCTCTTTTTTACCCTTACCGAATACCCTTACTATTCCGCCGATAAAATCAATATTCTCGATGTTCAAGCCGACAAGTTCGCTTACGCGGATACCTGTGCTGTAAAGCGTTTCCAGGATTGCCTTATCCCGCAATCCCCTTTCGTCTTTTATGTCCGGCGTATCCAGAAGCTGGCTTACCTCGTCTTCTCCGAGAAAAATAGGCAGCTTTTTCTCCAGTTTAGGCCCGACCAGCCCAATCATGGGATTGGTTTTGATATGCCCCTCGCGGCAGAGAAATTTAAAAAATGAACGCAGGCAGGCCATTTTACGCGTAATCGTTATCTTCTTGAACCCCTTTTGCCGCAGGCCCACCAGGAATCTGCGGATATCCAGTACATCAACGCCGTGGATATCTTTGTTTTGGAGAAATCCGGCAAGCTCCTTCAAATCCACGCTGTAATTGATAATCGTATGTACGGATGCGTCTTTCTCGATTTTCAGATAGCTTAAAAATTTATCGATATAGCGTTCCATGATTTTAAATCATTCTGAACCCAGACTCCAGTAACCCGTTACCAGAATTATTTGTTCTGAGTTCTGTGCTCTGGTTTCTGGTTACTAAAATATTTGTCTTTCCTCTCCCCCATCTACTTCCTTATTTTCCCCTTCCAGCTTATTTGTCTCTCGGGGTAGATCTCTGGATACATAACGGCATTGCGGATACTTGCTGCATCCGTAGAAACGCATGCCTCTTTTCGAACGCCGCATCACCAATTCGCCCTCACAGCCCGGATTCGGGCATTTCACTCCGGTTGACATCGACTTCGCGTTACGGCATTCGGGGAAGCCTGAACAGCTTAAAAACTTGCCGCGCCGGGACCATTTAATCACCATCGGCCGGCCGCATTTTTCGCAAACCTGGTCGGTTTCAATAACTTCTTTTTTTAAATTTTCCTGCGCAAAGTGCAGTTTCTTTTCAAATGGCGTATAGAAATCTTTAAGTACCGCGATCCAGTCCAGGGTTCCATCTTCAACCTTGTCCAGCTCCTCCTCCATCGTTGCCGTAAACGCCACATTAATGATATTCGGGAAGTATTCCGCCAGGATATCGCTTACCTTCATGCCCAATTCCGTGCAAATCAGGTAGCCCTTTTCCCTGCGCACGTAATCGCGGAGAATCAGCGTATACACTATCGGCGCGTATGTGCTCGGACGGCCGATTCCTTTTTCTTCCAGGTCCTTAACCAAAGACGCCTCTGAATACCGCGCCGGCGGCCTCGTAAAATGCTGTGAAGGAACCAGCTCCAGCAAGTCGAGCGGCTCGTCCTTATTAAGCTCCGGCAGCCGGCTCTCTTTTTCTTCCGCCTGCTCCACATAGGCCTTCAAAAATCCGTCGAACAAAGGCATTGAGCCGCCGGCGCTGAACATATAGCGGCCGGCGGCAATTTCCACAGTGCTCGAAAGATACACCGCCGCTTTCATCTGGCTGGCTACCGCTCTTTTCCAGATCAGCTCGTAAAGCGCATTCTGTTCCGGCGTTAAATATTCCTTTATCTGTTCCGGAGTACGGCTGACCGATGTCGGACGGATTGCTTCGTGCGCCTCCTGCGCGGATTTTTTCGATTTATAGACATTCGGCTTTGCCGGAACATAATCCCTGCCATAGCGTTCACCAATCAGTTTACGAATCTGCTCCAGCGCCGTAGCCGCAATCTTTACCGAGTCGGTTCGCATATAGGTAATAAGTCCTATCGGCCCCTCGGCTCCAAGCTCAACGCCTTCATATAACTGCTGCGCGATGAGCATCGTCTTGCGCGTGGTAAATTTCAGTTTATTAAAAGCGTCCTGCTGCAGCGTGCTGGTGATAAACGGCGCGTATGGGTTGCGCTTTTTTTCCTTCTTTGTTATGGATGCTACACTATATTCCCGGGTTTTAAGTTCAGCGAGTAAATTCTGTACCGTATCCTGGTTTGCCAGTTCGATCTTTTCCCCGTCATATTTTACCAGTTCGGCGGTAAAAATTTCATGCCCGCCCTGTTTACGCTGAAGCCGCGCTTCAATCTTCCAGTACTCCTGCGAAACAAAACTCTGTATCAGGCGTTCGCGCTGTACGATAAGCTTTAAGGCCACCGACTGCACCCTGCCGGCGCTAAGCCCCTTTGCCACTTTTTTCCACAGCAGCGGGCTCAAAAAATACCCCACGATTCTGTCCAAAACCCTTCTTGCCTGTTGCGCGTTTACCTTGTTTAAATCCAGCACAACCGGATTGGCAAACGCTTCTTTAATCGCATCCGGCGTAATCTCATGAAAGATAACCCGTAAGAACTCATGCTCTTTTCCGGCTCCTTTCAAATGTTCTCTCAGATGCCAGCTTATCGCCTCTCCCTCACGGTCATGGTCTGTAGCCAAGTAAACATGCGAAATGTTCTTAACTTCTTTTTTCAGTTGCGTAAGCGTCTTTTTCTTGCCGGGAATGACCACATATGTAGGCTGAAAGTCCCGGTCGACGTCAACCCCAAGCTTACGCTGCGGCAAGTCGATAATATGGCCCATTGAAGAATAGACAACAAAATCACTGCCGAGAATTTTACTTATTGTTTTTGCTTTTGTCGGAGACTCTACGATAACAAGTTTTTTCATCGCTATTTCCTGGTTATATATAGGTGGATAAGTTACGGGTAGAGAATATGCAGATACAACCTCGCCTGCCTGCAAACAATCTGCCGCTGTTTTATTTTTCGCAGCCTTATCATAGTGTAAGATAAACCTTCACACCTCGACAAAATTGACCATGACTTCCGCGCCCGCGCAAAGCTGGGTCGTAAATCCCGCCGGCTGGCCGTTCACGGTAATTCTCAGTAACTTGCCCCGCTGCTCTTCCGGCTTGAAAGAAACATGTTCCAGTACCTGGGCCACGGTAGGCGGCAGAATCCCTCCCGGACGGGTAGCAATTTCCGCGCGGTCGATAAGGAATTCATCGGGAGTTACCTCCTGGCCGTTCATGAAAATTTTTCCCTTAGCCCCCAGAATAACATGCGTCATGCCGTTGAGAATTACGTTTACGCTCTTTCCCAGAGGAGGCATTTCTACAACATCCTTAATTTTAAAAAACATCACCGGCCCGGAGCTGAACTCAATCTTACCTGCATTTTTCACCGGTGTTTCCAGCCCCACTTCTTTGCCCTCAAGCATCAGCGTGAAATTCCTCTGGGTCAATACCCGCGGTTCTTTATTCACCCTGACCACAATTTCCCTTTCCTGAAGCGTAGGGATATCGACTCCTGCCCTTTCTAAAGCATCTTTAACTAAGACCTCTTGCGGGTATTCAATTACCGCGCGGTCAGGCAACTCCGCGTCCAACTCCACCGGCAGCCCGTTCATGATGATCTGCGGTTTAATCTCAATAGATTGTCCGTTTACTTCAACCCGAACGGTTAAATCACTATCAATGATATCCGCTACTTTCCCCTGCGCGTCTTCTCCGTTTTCCGCTTCCGTAAATAATATTGAATCCTTGTTTTTTATTTTTGCGGTAAGGCTCGCATCTTCTCCGTTAAGTTTAATCTGTGCCGGCTTGCCCATCTTACCTTTAATTGCTTTCAGCTCGCCGTTTACCTGCGCGCATATCGCACGCCCTATCTTACCGTACAATCTCATCTTATCCACGCCAGCGGCAACAAGCGCGCTCAAGACATCAAGTTTTTGCCGCATATCCAGCACATGTATACGCCGGTTATTAACCTGCAGTTCGAGAAATTTTAATCCGGAAGACTGCGCAATCATAATACTTATCCCCAACGGCGTAACCATATCCGGCCCCTGAAGTTTTCCGGTCGTATCCTCTATCCCTTCCACCATCTCCGGCAAGCGGATACCGACATTCGACGCCTCCAAGCCAAAGGCCTCGGCAATTTCTCCTTCAAGAAGAGGCGTAAGGCTTCCGCCGCCGACCAATACCACCGCACAGGGAACTTTTTGATTAAGGTCGCAGACACAGCGCGCTATCGAAGCGGCGAGTTCCTTTACCCGCGGCCTTATTGATTCAATAACTTTTTCCGAATCAAGCGAGTGGACTCTGCCTAAGATATCCCGGAATGTTACCTCACGCTGGTTTAATACGCTGCGTTTCACCGTTTCCGCCGTCGTAAAATCAAGGATATATTTTTCACAGATAAGTTCGGTAATTTCATCCCCGGCCTCCGGAACCATGCCGTATGCCACAACCGTTCCGTCTTTTGTCAGGGCGATATCGGAAGTCCCGGCTCCGATATCCAGCAAGGCAAGATTCAACGCCCTGATATCCTGCGGAATAATCGCGTTAATCGCCGCTATCGGCTCCAGCGTTAAATTCGTTATTTCTAATTCACAGCGACGCAGCACACTAAGCATACTATCGAGAACAACGCGCGGTAAAAACGTGGCAATCACTTCCACAGCCATGCTCCGGCCGAAATGTCCGGCCAAACTGCCGATTTGTTCACCGTTAAGCGCATAGTAAATAACGCTATAGCCCACACAATAGTATTCGCCATGGCCGAAATCATGACGCGCATTATTTAAAACACTGCTGACGGCTTCGAGCTCCAGGTTACGCACGGCATCTTCGCTTATTTCATCATCAGAGGGAATCGTTTTTTCGATCTTTGCCTTAATTGTATTAAGGCTGCGGCCGGCAACGGCAACGCCGACATTACGCAGGCTGATATTTAGGGTTTCTTCCAGGTTTGCTTTGATTTGCCGGACCGTCTTGGCAACTTCATTGATATTATGAATCTGGCCGTCAAGCATCGTACGCGACTTATGCTCGATCTTTTCCATGCCGAGGATCTGAAGTTTATTTGCCGATTTTCGCGCTACGATACCGACAACTTTTCGCGTGCCGATATCCAGGGAAAAAATATATTCATTATTGTTATCCATAACCAGGCATCTCCTCCATTACATACCCAACCCGGAAAGTATTTGTTCCAATGCCTCCGGATTAGGGATAAATAACTGGGAACACTCTACTTTTGTTTCCTGCACAAAAAGTTCCGAATCGATAAAAAAGACTTCGTCGGCAACCTGGCCGATTTCCGCCAGAATAAAATCCATCATCGCGCCGAGCATATCATAGGCCAATGCCGGCACTCCGGCAACCGCATTTAAATTAATCACCTGCGCCAGGGCGCTTAAATAAGATCCGCAAAGAATTGACCCCAATTCTTTTAACGCCGAGCAGGACAACTCCGTCTCCATATCGACGCACTGGTCTCCCAGTAGTTTTTTTACAAGGAAAAGCGCGCTTTCCGGAGAATACACCGTTAACATCGTCCCTTTCATTTGCCGCTGTACTTCCAAATATACTACATAAGCAAGCTTCTCCGGCCCGCCCAGGGCATAGGAAACCTTTTCCAGGGGTATCATCGTAACCGCCGGAATACTAAGGTCAACCGCCTCTGAAATTAACTGAGACAGGGCCGTTGCGGCATTCCCCGCCCCGATGTTGCCCATCTCACGTAACGCATCAACCTGAATATCAGTCAATTCCCCCATTTCAAAACCTCCTTACTAAAAAACAAAGCTTTTATCAATAATTTTCGGGATTTTATTTGCTCATCAAAAATGCAGCCACATCCAGAATTAAAGCAACGCGGCCGTCGCCGAGAATCGTCGCTCCGGAAAACCCTCTAATCCCTTTCAGCAAAGCGCCGATTGATTTAATAACCACTTCCTGCTGGCCTAAGACATCCTCAACCACCAAGCCGGCTTTCCTCCCGCCGCTTTCCACTATAACTACATTGTATTCGATTTCTTTTCCTTCTGCAGCTTCTTCCTTTTTTTCGCCGGTTGTCGCTCTTAGCGCGCCTAAAAATTTGTCCATTCTCAGTAAGGAAACGACTTCATTCCTTAAATTGACAACTTCCGATTTTTCAATATGTTTAATCTTATGCTGCGGGATTTTTACGGTTTCCGCCACGTTAGCAATAGGAATCGCGTATATCTCTTGTGCTACTTTAACAAGCATCGCACGAATAATCGCAACCGTTACCGGAAGTTTTAGAGAAAATATGCTTCCCTTACCCTGTACGGAATCAAAGCTTACCGTTCCTCCAATGTCCTCTATTTTCATTTTCACAACATCCATGCCTACGCCGCGGCCCGAAGTATCCGTAATCGTAACCGAGGAACTAAAACCGGGAAGCAAGATCAGTTCGAGTATTTCTTTATTGCTTAATTTATTCGCCTCATCTTCCGTTATGAATCCCTTACTCACCGCGGATTGGCGCAGCATATTCGGGTCCATCCCCCTGCCGTCGTCGGAAACTTCAATCAAAACATATATTTTTTCCCTGCGAGCAGTTAATTTTATGACTCCCACCGGGCTTTTGTTATTACTTTTGCGCTCCTGCGGCAGTTCAATGCCGTGATCAACAGCGTTACGTAAAAGATGCACCAGCGGATCGGCGATCTCATCAAGCACAGTGCGGTCCAATTCGATTTCTCCGCCGCTTAGTTCCAGATTAATCTGTTTATATTCGCTGCGTGCCAGGTCCCTGACCATGCGCGGAAACCGGTCAAAAACCTGCGCGATAGGGATAAGCCGCACCTGCATAACTTCATCCTGCAAATCCGTCATCAGGCGGTCGATATTAGTCAGGATTTCATGGAGAGATTGTATCTGATGAACCCGGGCAATCTGCATAAGCCGTATTTTAGCGATAACCAGCTCTCCCACATAATTCATAAGGTTATCCAGCCGCTTTGTACTGACACGGATGCTCTGAATTTTTTTAAAAGCCGTTTGCGGCGCCATGCCTTCTTTTCTCTTGCCCGCCTCTTCATCAGCTGCCGCTGCCGTTTCCGTCCGCGCCTTTACCTTTATACCCTTTTCATCGGGGATGTCATTAATATTTTCGATTTTTCTGATTTCTATTTTATCAATCTCGATTATTTTCGCAAGCAATTCTTCGGCCTTATTCCGCTCCAAATGCGTAAGAAAAAGCAGTTCGAAAGAACAGCCAAAATGATTTTTCTCTAATTCATCCACCGGAGGGTCGGATTTTATAACCTCTCCCTTATCACCCAGCCTGCTGAAAACCATAAAAGCGCGGGCGGATTTCAGCTGGCAATCGGGACTGAGAAATATATCCACAATATATATATATAAATCCTGCGCACTCAGGACTTCCCGCAAATTATCCCGTTCCAAAGGCGTCAGCCGTATCTCGTTTTTTTTATCGGCAAACGTAGCGGCCGCAGCGGAAGAGATCGTCGGCAGAATGCCTTCCAGCTGCACGATCATCGCGTCGACATCAACCGACAAATCCTTTTCCGTTTTAACTTCCTCAAGCAGCATCTGCAGCATATCCAGGCAGCGGAACAAAGCATCAATAACTTCCGTCGTAACCGGAATCTTTTGTGCGCGGAAAACATCCAGCACATCTTCCATCTTATGCGTAAGTTTTGTCAGCGCTTTAAACCCCATCGTCGCCGACATGCCTTTTAACGTATGAGCGCTGCGAAATATTTCATTGAGGATATTTAAATTATCCGGCGCCTTCTCAAGTTTTAAAAGAGCATTATTGACAATCTGCAAATGCTCTTCCGATTCGGCAACGAATAATGAACGGTATTGTTCAATGCCCATTTAAAAACACCTTGCTTTAAAATTAAACATATTTCATTATCTCCAGCCCCATATGAAACAAGGGGACAATTTTGTCGACAACACCTTCTTTTACCGCCGCACGCGGCATGCCGTAGACAACACAGGTAGATTCATCCTCCGCCAGAGTTACCCCCCCAGCCTGCTTAATCTTACGCATGCCTTCCGCTCCGTCCTGTCCCATACCCGTAAGCAAAACACCGATATTCCGGCTGCCGAAATACTCCGCCGCGGAATTCATCGTTACCGTTACGGAAGGCCGCACGTTATTTACTTTTTCCGTATGCACAAGGCGAATCACGGCATCATCATTTTCCGCGCCGACTACCATGTGATAATCACCCGGAGCGAGATATCCGCATCCGGAGCGGATGATATCCCCGTCTTCAGCCTCTTTAATTTCTATTTTTGTCGACCAGTTTAACCGCTCCGCCATCGACTTCGTAAACATCGCAGGCATATGCTGCACAATAAGAAATGCCGCGGGGATATCGGCAGGAAAATACGGAAGTATCTCTTTTATCGCCTTTGGACCTCCTGTCGAAGCCCCGATCGTAATCACCTTTTTGAGATTAACCGCTATCTCCGGACACGCTGCCGGCTTTCTTATAAGGCGGTTAAATATTTTCTGGATCTGTCTAACATTAACGCGGCAGGCTGCTTTTACCTTGCGGACGATTTCACTGCCCGAATTATGGATATCCAGAGAAATCTCTCCGCTCAATTTACAAACTATGTCCACCGCGCCCAATTCCAGCGCTTTTAACGCATTGGGGCTGCCGGGAGCCGCGTTGGCGCTGATAACCACTACCGGAGTAGGCGCCTCATTCATTATATACCGCAAGGCAGTAAGGCCGTCGATATCGGGCATTTCAATATCCAATGTAACAACATCCGGCCTTAACTGTAATACCTTTGTGATTGCTTCAGCACCTGTACGCGCGGCATCAACAACCTCCATCTCATCATCGCTGTTAATGATGTCGCTGATAACCCTGCGCATAAACGCAGAATTATCAACCACAAGTACCCGTATCATAGAATTTTTTCTCCATGCGCAATCGTCCGCACTCTTACCAGCCCGGTATCCAAGTCAAAAAACAAAGAGCGCCCGTAACAGCCTCCGGTATCTTCCGCGACAATTTTAATGCGCAGTTCCTGCAGTATTTGCTTCACCTTTTCCACATTACGCTCGCCGATATTAAACACCGTGCTGGATTTGGCAAAACAGAACATGTGCGCGCCGCCCATAATCTTTGCCTTGATCATTAACTTTTCCGCGCCCATTTGTTCCATCTCCCGCAGCAAGTCCGGAACTGCCGTATTCGCAAACTTTGCCCGGTTGCTTTTATTCCTGACAACTTCTATATCTGGAAGCATGATATGGGCCATGCCGCCTATTTTCAAGCGGGGATAATAAAGCACAATACCGACGCAAGAACCGATTCCTAATGAAGTAAGTATGGCAGGAGACCTGGCAACCTTCATGTCTGCCATTCCCACATGAATCTCGTGTACTTCCATGTCACGCTCCTATTGCTTTTAAGATCGCAGTAAGACTTCCCGGGTTAGGTAATAAAAAGAAGTGCCCTCTCACACTTCTGTCTTCCTCAATAAATTCCGAATCAATCAATAACGCGTATTCCGTAACCGTCGCCAGTTCAATCAAAATATAATCAACCAAAGCGCCGGCCATATCGATAACGATACTCGGAGTCGAAGGGATAAGACCTAAACGGGTAAAACTGGAAAGAGTATTCAAATACGCACCGGTAAGAATACTTCCCGCCTCTTTAATCGCGGACTGATCCATCTCCGTGAAAATATTGCTGTCAACCGTCGTCTCCGTCAACATTGCCGCCAGTGACCTGGCATCTTTTTGCGGAAATAACAAAAGAATCACTCCCGGCGCATCGCCGAAAACCTGAAAAACCACGCTCACGACTAATGTGTCCGCGCCGCCGACTACTTCGGGGACTTTCTCCACGCGCAAAAGATGGACACGCGGAACATTCATTTCTATTTTCTTGTTCAATAGCTGAGAAAAAGCCGTAGCGGCATTGCCGGCACAAATATTCGCAATTTCCTTCAACACATCCTGCTGTTTATCGTTTAATTTAATATCTTCCTCCAGCAAATTTGTTTCCCCCTATTTGTTGAACGATATTATTTTTATTTCAAACAACATTTAACCGCTCAGCTTTCCAGCACGCGTTTTGCCGCCTCCAGCACGCGCGAAGGCTGAAACGGTTTCGTTACGAAGTCTTTTGCCCCTGCCTGAATTGCTTCCACCACAAGCGCATGCTGCCCCATAGCGCTGACCATCAGGATTTTCGCTTTGCCGTCTTTCTGCATAATCTGCTTTACGGCGCCGATCCCGTCGATATCGCCGACTTTGGGCATAACTATATCCATCGTAACTAATTCCGGGCAAAGCTCCATATATTTATCCACGGCCTCTTTCCCGTTCTCTGCCTCGCCCACGACTTCATATCCTTCTTTCTTCAAAATATCGCCGATCATTTTACGCATAAACACCGCATCATCCACAACCAAGACTTTTGCTCCCATAGTTACGTTCCTCCTTTTCCTTACGATTTATCCTCTTTACCAACAGTTTCTTTTATCGACTCAACCTGTTTGGAAATATGATGTATCTCATCTATGCTCAATACTTCATTTAAATCCAGCAAAATAAGCAGCCTGTCCTCCATCTTTCCTACACCTCTTAAATAGCGCTCGTGTACTTCCGTATCGATAAGCGCAGGAGTAGCTTCTATATCATCCTTGGCCAGGCGCAAAACTTCCGAAACAGAATCAACGATCATTCCCACCGTATTATCTGCGACTTCTACAACCATGATTCGGGTCGAATCTGTTTTACCCGCAGAGGGAAGATCCAGCTTTTTCGACAAATCTATTACCGTAATTATTTGCCCTCTTAAATTCACCACCCCCTCAATAAATGCGGGCGCCTTCGGCATACGTGTAATCGAAACAAGCTTAACAATTTCCCGCACCTGATTAATCTCTACCCCGAATTCTTCACTGCCGATCTTGAAAACCACCAGTTGAACCTCTTCTTTGCCCTTTCTATTTTCCACCATTTTTATACCTCCCAAAGTAAATCAAGGATATTAAGTGCCGTCCCCAAAATCAGCCATCTATGTGGCCTCTCGCTTACCGGTTTTTACCATGCTATCTTCAGCTTCCTTTTCCTTGTATTTCGCTGAACAAACTGAAACACCGTAACTTAGAATATATTTTATCATACTCAAAAAAGCCCGGAGTGTCAAGCATAAAATCCCGTCTTTATCGAATAAATTAAAAAACAGGGCCTTCGTCAAATAACGAAGGCCCTGCCGTTTCTAATTTATATCCGTTCGTTAGAACGCTACGCCGAGTTCTGCCATAACCTGCATTGCTGTCTTATCATATCCTGATTTGTAGTAATCTCCCGGGAAAAACCACGCCACGTTAAGGCCAAGGCTGACATCTTCCGTATAGGCATACTTGGCATAAAGATCCAACTCTGCTCCCGCATCCTTTTTCGAAGAATTAGCCGGTGTTTCCGTTGACTGCTTCTTCGCCAGGTTATACCACCACCATTCCAAGCCCACCGTCAATCTGTCCATAGGAACAACACTGCCGGTCAAAGCAATGGAATTCGTGTTCGTGTTCGGGTCATAGATAACACCGTTGACCTGGCTTTCATACAACGCCAGCCAGCCTTTATAATCACCGGTTGTGCCGGATGAATCCTGGCCGGAACGATACACATACTTCACGCCGACCTTCGGCGAATATTCGCTCTCAACGCTGTAATTCACGGCAACGTCAATAGCGTATGCCTTGAGGTCTCTGTTCGTACCGCCGTGGATCTTCTGATAATCTCCAAACTGATAAGCCAATCCCAGTTTTGTGGCAACACCCTCTATCGGGCTTGAGTTCAAGGTGCCGGCAATCGCGTATACATCAACCGCGTTGGTACTGGTACCGGTTGGGCCGGTTGTTGTTGCCTGCGGGCTGTTATAATGCGCGTTAATCACATACACATCCAAGACACTTTTCATATCATCTTCGAATTTGTAGATCGCGTCAATCAAATATCCATCAATATCATCCGACGAGGATTGAGCCGCATCGCTAAATTTCATTGTGCCCACAATTAGTGTCAACGGATCATAATCCAAAATTCCGTGGATGGTATTGAAAGCGCTGGAGAGGGCATAATCAGAACCAAGATATTGTTCTGAAATTGACCCATCCCCAAGCATTAAACCATCCGCAATCTTTACCGGCATTTTTCCGGCCTTTACGGTCAACGGAGAATAAAGCATTTCCTTCAACGTCACATATGAGCAATAGACATTTACCGCACCTGAATTCGTTGCTGCATTCTGCCAATCTCTTTCGTTGGCCAGGACAATGCTTGCCTCGACATTATCCGTCAAATCCGCGTTGACTGCCAACTTGGTTATGGTGTTGTACCAGTCTCTTGTTTCAGCATTCTGAAATCCGGTTAACATTCTTCCGCCGCCGGAACCGGTTGTTAAATAATTGTCGCGCAAGAATCCTTTAATATTGACTCCTCCTCCGACTTTTATATTCTGCACCTCAGCAAAGGCAGGCATAATCATTACTGCCACCATGCTTACGGCTAATAATATTATCAGCATCCGTTTCATTTTAAGTCCTCCTTTTAAATCCATTTTTTTAATTTATACGTCAAACTAGGGCTATAGTTTTATTCTGTCTATAGTTGCCCAGGCACTTTTTCTATTATATGTATATCATCATATACTTATAACCTCTGGCTTTAATTTTCCCCCACCTCCTTCACGCCGGATTAAGGCTATATATGATAATTAGAACCTTTGTATAAAATTATCCCTTCTGCCGCCGGAAATGAATGCGGCATTTCTTAGCTGTTTAAGTTAACACACCCATGCATTATTGTCAAGAATTTTCTCTATTTTTTAAAGATAAGCCAGTTCATATAAAACAACGGCTTTTTTAATAATAAAAATAACCGCTCCTGAAGAAGCAGTCGCTCCGCTTACGGCAATGACATCTTTATTCAGGGCAAAGGAATCTCTGCCGCTTTTGCCCATAAATTGTTTAAGAAAACTTCCGCGGACAACAGCACGCCCTCGAGAATCAGTAAAACTTATTACTTTTACCGCATAAACCTCGCCTTCCATTGTTAAGCCAACGGCAATTTTCATTATTCCGAATTTTCCCGGTTCTTCAAGGATAATTGCCGCTCCGACTTTTT
>JAHIOQ010000142.1 GCA_018895275.1 Candidatus Omnitrophota bacterium | reverse complement strand
TTTGCCATGTCGGAAGTGGCGTTTATCAGTTTGAATAAGCTGCGCCTGCGTTATCTGTTGCAGCAGGGAAGAAAAAATGCTCAGGTTGTCCAGCGGATTGTAATGAAAATGGACAAGCTGATTGCGACAATATTAGTCGGCAATAATTTTGTCAATATTGCTATCTCCGCGATCGGAACGTCTTTATTTATTTATTTTTTTGGAAATAATGTTGCAACGATTAGCGCAGCGACATTGATTATAACCTTGATTGTGTTGATTGCCGGGGAGATAACCCCGAAAATCTTTGCCGTAAAGCACGCGGAAAAAGTTTCTTTGAATGTTGCCTGGTTCCTGGACGCGATTATTAATTTGCTGTCCCCGATTGCTAAGGTGTTTCTTTATATAAGTAATCTTTTTTTAAAGTTATTGGGCCAAACTCCGGCACGCCGGTCGCCTTTGATTACGGAAGAGGAAATCCGCTTAATGATCGAGTTGGGCAAAGAGGAAGGCGTGCTGACCGACGGCGAGCGCAGCATGCTGCACCGGATTTTCGAGTTCGGAGATACTCTTGTTTATGAAGTAATGATGCCCGCGGAAAGGATCGTTGCCGTAAGTATTGATGCTTCGGCGGACGAGCTTTTGGATTGTATTGTAGAAGAGGGGCATTCACGGATTCCCGTATATGAAGGCGATTTGAATAATATTAAAGGTGTTATCTATGCGCGGGAGTTGCTTAATGTATGGCGGAATAAAGGGTTAATTCTTACGCGGGATTTAATGCATCCGCCTTTTTTCATAAATTCGCGCAAAAGAGTCAGTGAGTTACTGCGGGAATTTCAAAAAATTCACATATATATGGCAATTGTCGTGGATGAAAAGAAGAATACTCTCGGGCTGGTAACCCTGGAGGATTTGCTCGAAGAAATCGTCGGAGAGATAGAAGGGGATGTCAGTTAACATAACGATATCGATCATGAAAGGAGCTTAGGTGATTTTGAAGTCAAAAGCATTAAAAATCGTTTCCATTGCGGAAGAAAAGAAGGTGGTTGAGCCGGTGATTTTGGATGTGCGCAAGATATCTACTTTTTGTGATTTTTTTGTTATTGTTACCGGGACCTCACAGATGCATATCCGTTCCATTGCCGACGCAATAGAGGAAGAGATGAAAAAAGAAGGCGTGCGCTGTAATCATCGCGAAGGAGACTATGCATCGCGCTGGGTGGTATTGGATTACGCGAGTGTGGTGGTGCATATATTTGACGAGGAAATGCGCAGCTTTTATGACCTTGAACATCTTTGGGCGGATGCTTCGCGTCTATCAAAAAAAGCAAAAATTTTAAATAAGAGGAAAGAATGAAGCTGTTCTGGAATTTGCTTTCTATAATTATTTTTTTTGTCGGTCTTTTTGTCGGGTACGGCCTGCGTAAAAAAGAGGAGAAAAGGAAAAGTAAGCTTGTCTGGAGCCGTTTTGAACGGCGCAATATTATGCGCACGATTAATGCTCTTGTCGCGGCAATTGATTTTAAAGATCACCTTACGAAAAGTCATTCGGATAACGTCAAGCATTACGCTTGCGCGATCGCCAGGGAAATGAAACTGCCTCCTGCCGAAATCGAACGTATTAAAGAAGCATGTCAGGTTCATGATTTGGGAAAGATTGGGGTTCACGATAATATTCTTACCAAACCGGGCAAATTGACTCCGGAGGAAATCAAAGAGATGCGTCTACATTCTCTGGCGGGGGCCGTGATTTTAAAACCGTTTCCTTTTCTGGAAAAAATAGTGGAAATCGTCCGGCAGCATCATGAGCGCTATGACGGACAAGGGTACCCCGACGGGATAAAGGGTGAGAAAATTTGTATGGGGGCGCGGATTATGGCCGTAGCGGACAGTTTTGATGCAATGACGAGTAAACGTCCTTATCGTCAGCCGATGAATATGGCCGCGGCAATAGAAGAGCTTAAAAATAACAGCGGGACGCAGTTTGATCCTAAGGTTGCAGAGGTGTTTATCCGTCTGCTGGAGAGAGAACCTGAGCTTTTAAAAAGTGTGGAGAGATGAAATATGAGCCGGGAATTTAAAGATACGGTTACGTCGCTGATAAGAGACATAATAAAGGAAGAGGGATTAAGTAAACAGGATCTATATATTGATATCGAGTTTCCCAAAGAAAAACAATTCGGAGACTGGTCGATCAATGTGGCGATGAAACTTGCCAAGGAATGCCGAAAAAGGCCGCTGGATATCGCGGAACTCCTTGCGGCACGCCTCCGGGAAAAACTTATGGCATCGGGTTATGATAAAAAAATAGAAAAAATAGAAGTAAAATCACCCGGGTACATCAATATCTTTTTTTCAAACGAGGCGTTGGATGATATCCTGAAATTGATACAGGAGAAAAAGAATGATTTCGGCCGCAGTAATATCGGAAATGCGCAAAAAATACTCATTGAATTTGTCAGTGCGAATCCTACGGGGCCGCTCAGCATTGCGCATGCCCGTCAGGCGGCCGTAGGCGATACTTTGGCAAACATAATGTCTTTCTGCGGGTATGAAGTAACTCGTGAGTATTATATTAATGATGAAGGTAATCAAATTAAAAATTTAGGTTTGAGCTTGCAGGCGCGGTATCTGCAGGCCCTGGGCCGCAAAGATGCGGAACTTCCCGCGGACGGCTATAAAGGCGAATATCTTGTAAGTATGGCGGAGGATATCGTTAAGAGTAAAAAAGATGCCTATGCGCATAGTGATGATAAAACACTGCAATTTTTTTCCGAATATGCCGCTACGGAAATCCTGCGGGAAATTAATAATGAGTTGTCCGATTTCGGCGTTTCTTTCGATACCTGGTTTAGCCAAAAACAGCTTGCGCAGTCGGGCGAAATAAACAAGGTTTTTGCGGTTCTGAAAGATGGCGGCTATCTTTATGAAGAAGACGGGGCGACGTGGTTTAAATCCACCGTGTTCGGTGATGATAAGGACAGGGTGTTGATAAAGAGCGACGGCCAGTTTACTTATCTAACTCCGGATATAGCATATCATCGTTTGAAATTTGCACGCGGGTTTGAAAAACTTATTAATATTTTAGGGCCGGACCATCACGGTTATATTAACAGGCTGAAAGCGGCCGTATGCGCATTGGGCCGTAAAAAAGACGATCTTTCGGTCTTGATTATCCAGCTGGCGACGCTGTTTCGTGACGGCAAACCGGTAGTTATGTCAACACGGGCAGGAGAATATATTACGCTGCGGGAACTAATGCAGGAAGTCGGCAGGGACGCTTCGAGGTTTTTCTTTTTAATGCGCCGCTGTGATTCGCACCTGGAATTTGACCTTGAATTGGCCAAAAAGCAGTCATTGGAGAATCCGGTTTATTACATTCAGTACGCATATGCCCGTATCTCCGGCATCGCGGAAGTAATACGTAGCGGTGAGAATAAAAAGATATTTGAAGACACGGCGCTGGATTTGGCCCTTTTACGGGAGGAAGAAACGCTGGATTTAATAAGAAAACTTAATCTTTTTCCGGAAGTGCTGATTACCTGTTCTCTAAGCCTTGAGCCGCATGGATTGACCACATATTTGCGTGAGTTGGCGGGATGTTTCCATGCTTTTTATAATAAATACCGTGTCTACTCCGAAGAGAACCTGCCTTTGTCCAAGGCACGGTTTGTCTTGGTCGATTGTGTCCGGCAGGTGCTTTATACGGGCTTGCGACTTGTTGGGGTAGGATCTCCGGAAAGGATGTAAATGATGCCTGATAAGGTCTATAAGATCGCGGTGCTTGGTGCCGGGCCCGGCGGATATGTGGCGGCAATACGGGCGGCACAGCGCGGGTTTTCCGTATGTTTAATAGAAAAGGACGCATTGGGCGGGGAATGCTTAAATTGGGGATGCATTCCTACCAAGGCAATGCTTGAAAGCGCGCATATTTTTGCGCGTCTGAAACATGCGCGTGATTTGGGAATTGCGGCGGAAAAGATTACTTTCGATTTCGAACAATGCCAAAGACGCAAAACCGCTGTTGTCGAACAGATGAAAAAAGGCATATTGTTTCTTCTTAAAAAACACGGCGTGGATATCGTTTACGGCCGGGGAAAATTTCTTGATAAAAATTCTTTAGATGTGGACGGACGCAAAGTCCGGTTTGAGTATTGCGTTATCGCTACGGGCGCGCATTCCGCCGAACTGCCGGATATTTCTTTCAAAGAGGAAGAAGGTATTATTTCGCATCGAGGGCTTTTGAGCCTGAGCGATACGCCCAAAAGCCTTTTAGTCATCGGCGGCGGGGTTATCGGCTGCGAATTCGCGGATTTATTTAATTGTTTAGGGACGGAAGTTACGATAGTCGAATCTGCCGGGCAAATTCTTCTTCAGGAAGACGCGGAGGCCGTGCGCCTTCTGGCATTGGATTTTAAGAAAAGGGGAATTTCCGTGCACACATCGGCACGTGTCGAGGCGATACGCCGCGGGCCTTCGGGATGCTTTGACGTTACGCTTAGTAACGGGATAAAGGCTAAAGCAGAGAAGATTCTTTTGTCCGTGGGGCGTGTGTCCAATGCGGCAGAATGCGGTGCGGCTGAAGTCGGTATAGCTCTTGATAAAGGAGGAATACGCGTCAATGAGTATATGCAGACCAGCTGTCCGAATATTTATGCGATTGGCGATGTTGTTGGTAAAGCGTTCCTTGCTCATGTGGCCAGCCGGGAGGGGATTGTTGCCGTGGAACATATCAACGGGAATACTTTTGGGATAAATTATGCGCAGGTGCCGCGCTGTATTTATACATCTTTACAGCTGGCCGGCGCCGGGGTCACAGAAAAGCAGGCTTTGGCAGAAGAAAGAAAGATAAAAATCGGGAAATCCCCGTTTAGCGCTTCCGCCAAGGCGGTTATCGGTAATCAGCCGCAGGGATTCGTAAAGCTGATCGCGGATAGCGGTAATGATGTGATTATCGGCGGCTCTGTCTGCGGCCCGGAGGCGACGGAAATAATTCATGAGATATGCCTGGCAATACGGGAGAAAATCACCGTTACGGAGCTGGGGCATCTTATTCATGCGCATCCGACGCTTTCGGAGTCGATTATGGAAGCGGCGGAGGCGGCTAACGGAACGGCGATACATGTTAGCTCATAAGCTCGTAAGCTTGTAAGCTCGTATGAAGAAGTAGGCAGTCAGGGAGTATGCAGTAAGCAGAAAATAGCCGTAAGCTTTAATAATGGAAGACAGTAGCAAAGGTTACGGAGCCTATCCAGGACGTCGAGGCTGGCAT
The DNA here is from genome assembly GCA_018895275.1 of Candidatus Omnitrophota bacterium. Classification (GTDB taxonomy): domain Bacteria; phylum Omnitrophota; class Gorgyraeia; order B26-G9; family B26-G9; genus JAHIOQ01. The sequence continues at coordinate 2,384 of JAHIOQ010000142.1, read as the reverse complement.
CGTTAGAAAAAGACAGTAATAAAAGCCGCTTGTTCGCCAACGCTTTTTGGCGTGTAACCAAGAACTGCAATATGCGTAACTGTTATTAACCGGTATTAACTGTTGGTAACTGCTGGTAACCGAATAAAATGTCAGTAACAAAAACAGCCGATTGTGATTTGTTGTACCTTAGCACTATCGATTATGGCCGGGCGCTGCTCGTACAAAAGGAGCTGCACAAGAAAAGGTGTACCGGGGACATTCCGGATACGCTGATTTTCTGCGAACATCCGACAGTGATTACCTTAGGGCGACGGGCAGCCAGGGAAAATATCCTTGTATCCGAAGAATATCTTCGCTGCCATAACATTCCGGTTATTTCTACCGACCGTGGCGGCGATGTTACGCTGCATGCGCCGGGACAAATCGTAGCTTATCCGATTTTCGATTTGAAGAGAATCGGCAAGGATATCCGTCTTTTTCTGCGTAAGCTTGAGGAAGTAATGCTTAGTTTTCTTTACGAATACGGAATTTACGGGCAGCGGGTTGATGGCCGGACCGGAGTATGGATTGAGGATAGAAAAATAGGCTTTATCGGTATCGCTATCAGCAAATGGGTCAGCTATCACGGAATCAGCGTTAATGTAAATGCCGATCTGAATTTTTTTCGCTTGATTTATCCCTGTGGAATCAAAGATAAATTAGTTACCAGTCTTTGCTGCGAGCCGGGGCGAAAAGTGTCTGTGCAGGAAGCCGGAAATAAACTTGCTTGTGCCTTTGCAACGGTTTTTGACCTGGCTTTTACCGCTAATCCAAACGCATTAAATGCGTTTGGATTAATTGATTGAATTTTAATTAAATATGGTATAATAAATAAAACTATATTATTTATTGGAGCCTGGGCGCAGGCTTACGGGGTAAATTTCTTCGATATTTACCCCGCAGCGCCTCAGGCATTAATTCGCCCAAATCACTTAGTTCACTTCGCTCTCTAAGTGATGGGCTCATTAAGGAGGTTGCTATGCAGGAAGTGGTTATGCCGGATTTAGGTCCGGATATTGAGGAAGCGATGGTGTCCTTTTGGCATGTAGAGGAAGGGGAGCATGTTGAACAGGGAATGGATATTGTGGAGGTGGCGAGTGAGAAGAGTACTTTTAACATCCAGGCTCCTTGCAGCGGCGTATTGACTGAACGTATTGCGAGAGAAGGCGATACTATCGGCGTCGGAGATGTTATGGCGAGAATAGAGGAGGATGACTGAGATGGACGAAATTTTGGAAATTCTGGAAAAAGACGCCAGGGTCACGGTTGAAGAGATTGCCAGGCTCATAAAAAAGGACGTAAAAGCCGTAAAGAAAGCCGTTAAAAAATATGAAAATGAGGGCATTATTGTCGGATACAAAGCGGTAATCAATAAAGAACTGGTTCAAAATAAGGAAAACGGGCTGCGCGCGCTTATTGAGGTCAATGTTTTGCCTCAGAAGAATCTCGGGTTTGATCATATCGCGGAGCGTATTTATCAATTTCCGGAAGTGACAAGCTGTTCTCTCCTTTCCGGGACTTATGACCTTTTGCTTGTTGTCGAAGGCAAAGATATGCATACGATTTCGAACTTTATTGCCGAAAAACTTTCTCCGATGGAAAACGTAAAGGGTACGGTTACGCATTTTCTTTTAAAAAAGTACAAAGAGGATGGAATTATATTAAAACATAAAGAAGAAAACAAAAGAATCGCGATATCCTACTAAACCAAAAATTAAAAGTTAAAAACTAAAAATTTAGAGAGAAAGATTAATGGATAGGGCGAAGAAGAAAAATTTTGTTTCAAAAAGAGTAGAGGCCTTAGCGCCTTCCGGAATAAGGGCATTTTTTGACCTTGTATTAGGCATGAAAGAGGTTATTAGTCTTGGCGTTGGCGAGCCGGATTTTGTTACCCCCTGGAATATCCGTGAAACAGGTATTTTTTCTCTGGAAGAGGGATATACCTCGTACACCTCAAATAAAGGATTGTATAAACTGCGGCTGCTTATTCAGCGTTTTTTGAAACAACGCTTTGATGTTGATTATTCGGCGGATGAAGAAATCCTGATTACGGTGGGAGTCAGCGAAGCCCTGGATTTAGCGGTGAGGGCGATATTGAATCCGGGAGAAGAAGTAATTATCCCGCAGCCGTGTTATGTTTCTTACGGGCCTATCGTAGAACTGGCCGGCGGCAAGCCGGTTTTTCTGCCGGCTCGGGAGAGTGACTGCTTTAAAATTACTCCGGAACAGCTTGAAAAAGCGTGCACGAAAAAGACCAAAGGGATAATCTTAAATTATCCGTCTAACCCGACGGGAACTACTTACACTAAAAAGGAGTTGGAAAATATCAACCGGGTATGTAAAAAACACGGCATTGTGGTTAT
>JAHIOQ010000141.1 GCA_018895275.1 Candidatus Omnitrophota bacterium | reverse complement strand
CCGGCTTTTAAATCTTCTTGGCTGACTATTAACTTCTCCTGCCCGGCTTTTAAATCTTCTTGGCTGACTATTAACTTCTCCTGCCCGGCTTTTAAATCTCCTTGGCTTGATTTTAACTGTTCGTGCCCGGCTCTTAATTTTGAAACATCCATCTTAACCGTCTTTATGTCAGCGCTGTTTTCCATTACTGCCATCTTGACTGTATCAAGTTCTGATTTTACTGCCTCAAGCTCTGATTTTATCTCACCGACAATCTCTTGCTTAATAGTGCCTTGCTGCTCTGCTATCAAGCATATACTTTTATTCATCTGCTCTAACAATACTCTGGTTTCTCGTTGTGAGTCATATTCTGGAGTAGGTTTTTTCTGCTTAGCCATCTCTATCTCTGCCTCCTGATTTGGTAAGGATGATTATACCACAACATCCAATGGTAAAAAATCAATTTTTATTTTTTTCTGTATTGTGTTTTTCTGGAATCTGCAAAATTTTTTTAGAAAATTTGGTGTCCATATTTGGCCAAAATTCGCAAAACTTGGTAAAAGCAAAAAAACTCCGTAACTTGTTTACAGAGTTTGGATTAGCAGCAACATCAAGTAGTTGCAGAAATCATCAAGTTGGCTTTGCGAACGAGGCGCTCTCCCACTATGCCGGTACCATGATAGTCTTCTTTCTTATTTAATCTTTTAAAAATCTTAAATATCTCATCCTAAATACCTCATGCCATTCTCGTCCAATCTGTCCCGATATTCTCCGATAATGAACCCGCTATAGGCATTTATAGACCTTAATGGCTCTTTAAACTAAGACACAAAGACACTAAATACAAAACAACTATTTCCTTCGTGCCTTAGTGTCTTTGTGGCTAATTTGTTATAATCAATTGTAATTTTTCTTACTTTTTACCCCGTTAGAGATGAATTTTTTTAGTCTTTCTTTGCGTCAATAAGAGTAAGGGGAGAAAGGTTAAAAATACAATTTTCTTCCCCAGACAGCTCAAGCATATTCCGTGAAAAAATAAAACGCTGAGCTTTGGCTGCACGCAGCAGCTGCAGAACCGGTCATAGTATCTTCTGCCGTATTTTGCCATGATCTACCCCCTCCGTTGATTTGGGTATTGTCAAAAATATTTAGTTAAATAAATCACTGTGCTTTTACTCTAATTCGCGCTTTCGGCTGTCCCGGACAAAGTTACTTTTTTGCTTGGATTTGGCAAGCTTTTTAAGCTCAGCGCCTATCTCTCCGATTTCCGCAACATGTGAAATCGTTCTATGCTCATTCGTTACGATACCGATAGAAATCGAGATTAAAGGCAGCCGCAATTCTTTACCCTGTCTGTCTTTGGCAACTACATATCCGCGCTGACGGTCTTCATTGGTATAGAATGTCGGCGCAGCTTGATCAAAGTTCTCTATGATTTTAATGCAGAGTTCCTCTGCCTTGTCCAGGGTTGTCAAAAACACATAATCATCGCCGCCGATATGCCCGACGAAGTCATCGGGATTGCCCTGCTCATGTACGACATTGAGAATAATTCTTGCTGTTTCCCGAATAACTTCATCCCCATGCTCAAAACCATAGGTGTCGTTAAAAGCCTTGAATTTGTCCAGATCAAGATAGCAGACCGCAAACTGTTTGCCGCTGTTAATCGCGGCTTCCAGCTCGCTCATAATCGTTACGTTACCGGGCAGACGGCTTAACGGATTAGCGTCAAGGTCGCGTGTACTCCTGCGTACGATCATTTTTATCCTTGCCACAAGCTCCTGAGGCTCAAACGGCTTGACAATATAATCATCCGCTCCGGCATTTATTCCCTGAACCTTATCCTTTAACTCTCCCTTTCCCGTCAGCATGATAATCGGCATATGCCGCAGAAGGATGTCCTTTTTTAAAATCCGGCAGACCTCATGCCCATCCATTTTAGGCATCTTGTAGTCCAGGATAACAAGGTCCGGAGAGGTTTTATGTACCTTTTCCAGTCCGTCCACGCCATCCTGAGCCTCGCATACATCGAACCCTTCACCTTCAAGCGTAATTTTCAGGACATCGCGGATATCCGGCTCATCATCTATAATCAGTATTTTTTGTTTTCGCATGGTTAGCTCCTTATACGCGCAATCTAGGATACAGAGATAGCAGAATCCTCTATTTTTTTAGTCGATAATGTGAAGTGGAACACCGTCCCTTTGCCTAATTCGCTCGTGGCCCAAATCTTCCCCTTATGTGCTTCAATAATTTTTTTGACCAGTGATAACCCTAAACCGGTGCCTTTCTTTTCGGCATTAATCGCGTTTTCCACACGGTAAAATTCATCAAAAAGTTTAGGGATATCATCCAGATTTATGCCGATGCCCGTATCGGCAACGTCAACGTTTATATACTCATCCGCAGGCGAAACGGAAATTATAATCGCTCCGTCTTGAGGCGTGAACTTCATGGCATTGGCGATAAGGTTTATGAAAACGCGTGAAATCTGGCCGGAATCCATCCAGACCATGACCGGACTATCGGGAATTTGTAAACGAAGGTCGATCTTTTTCTCTTCCGTCTGTGGGAAAAATAAATCCGCAACGCTTTTAATGATTTCCGTCAGCGAAGCATGTTTAATGCTCATTCCCACGCGTCCGGACTCGATGCGGGCGATATCAAGCAGGTCATTGACAAGCTTGATCAATTCGTCACTATGCACGTTTATTTTGTTAAGTTTCTCCGCCTGCACGTTTGAAACATCCCCTAACTTTCCCGCGCTCAAGATCGATGCATATCCCTTTATCGAGGTCAACGGCGTCCGCAGTTCATGCGAAACGGCAGAGACAAAGTCCGATTTCATCTTATTCAACTTGACAAGCTGCCTGTTTGCCTCGCCTAATTCTTTTGTGCGTTCCTGAACCCTGATTTCCAAATCGTCATGCGAGCGCTTAAGCTCTTCATAGAGCCTGGCATTTTCCAGGGCGACCGCAAGCTGGTTGGAAAGAATGAATAACGAGTCTATGTCTCCCTCCGAAACATAGTGGTACAAAGTGGTATTGCCGACAAAGATATATCCTTCGACCTTTTCTTTTATAACAATAGGCACGATAACAAAAGAAGCTACGCCGAAAAGCTCAAGCCATTGCCTTTGGTCTGTAGACGCATTCTCAAAGCTTTTTACCCATACGGAACTGCCACGCTCAAAAACTGCCTGCAAAAATTCAGTGTTTATATTAGCCTGCTTTATCGTTTCGATCTGTTGCGCGTCAAAACCGATTGCCGCTTTACATTCAGGAACTTGCGCGCCCTCTTCGCAGAGAAAGATTATCGTTCTCTCAAATCCAAGTTTCAAAATTAAAGGTTCGGTAATTTGGGCAAATAATTTTTGCACATCGAGCGTTGAACTGATAAGTTTTCCCATTTCATGCAGGGTATATAAACCATTGACTTTTTTGTCCAGTTCTTCCTGTGTGCGGTTTAATTCCAAATCGGTACGGATAATGATCTTAGCCTGCTCATCGAGTTCGTTATAGGCATTTCTTAATTTATCGAGGGCTCTCTGCATTTTGCTTATCTGCTGCTGCTCATCCCGGGAAACCTCTGCCAGATATGCCAGAAGCACCAGCAGTATAAATCCTCCCATAAGCTTGGCAATCATGTTATCTACGATTACGATAACACTTAGAATTGCCGCTCCGATGATTAAAATCAGCCAGATATTAATTTTCATGAGAAATTATTCTCCTATTGCAAAGACAACAATAGTTTCGTTATGAAAAAGGGTTTGTCCAAGATGAATAGTCGCGCCTAATGGGGCCTGCTCCCCGTAAGTATAAAATCCGATGATCGGGGTTTCTTTGCCGAAAATACTCTTTACGATTTCAATTTCCTCCGCATTTTTACGTCCGTATAAACGTTCGCGGGAAACCGAATCGAAGATGAATACCAGATCCGCCTTTTTATGGCGCAAACCGCCCAGAGCCAGCTCTGCCGCCTTTTTTGCCGCCTTTAGCGCGGTTTCTTTGGATCCCATCATCACCCGTATTTCCGATCCGCAAGGGACCTCCCCGGCGCAAACCAAGGCCCCGTCTTTATCAACCCTCAACGCATTTCTGATGATACATTCTTCTTCTTCCGGGATAGACATACCCAGCGGATACATAACCGACATTCTTGCCATCGGCTCATTTTGCATGTCGGCTACGCGTTTTCCGAAATAATCCTCATATATCCGCGCCGCGGGCTTGCCGTCCAATTTTTTGATAATATTAAGATTCGCTTCCGTAACTATACGGGGTTTGCCCAACGGATACCAGCCGTGGCGCGCTCCGATGCCCACACTGATATCTCCGGAAAAAAGCACTCCTCCCACGCAATCCTCAAATACGCCTTCATCATAATAGATAAAAGTCTTCTGAAATAGAAAATCGTCAGCCGCGGAACCGCCGACAATCGGAAAACTTGTCCCGAGAATTTCCTGTGCTCCCCTGATAATATCCATGCCGTTGCCTTTTAAGCCGTCCGGAAGCATCATAAAGGCATGGCGTATAGCCCCCTGCCTTGTTTTTCTTATTGCGTCGCGTGCTACTTCCTGTCCCGCGTTTCGGGAATTAGCGCTTACCTTTTTCCCGATTCCGAGCGCTGCATGCAGGGTATTTGATTTTAGCCCCAGCAGGCAGATAGACTTTTTGTCCGGGCCGTTGGTAGTAATCTCTCCGGCCGTCGTGCATCCGATCAACGGTGCATGAGCTATGATACTTTTTACGCCCCGAATAAGCTGTAAATGTTCAAAACGTGAAGAGGCAAAACAAAACACTACGTCCGGTTCCTCGCCGCCCATATTCTCTAAAGCACTATGCGCGGCCAAAGATCCGGCGGCAAAAGAATCAAATTCCTTACTAGTTCCAATTCCGACTTTTATCGCCATTTTTAATTAGTTTATAACTACTTTGATAAAAAGTCAACATTCGGTTACAGTTATGATTGTTTTTATGGTATAGGAAAGTATAAAACTTTCCTAACCACTGAAACTTCGCAAGGAAAAGTTCTGAGTGCACCAACTTTGTTGGTGCGCGAAGTTTCTTGTCCGCGACGCGCGATATTAAGGTACAACGAGAACATGCGAAAGCGATACGGTATTATTCTTGCCGGAGCCTTTCCAGATAATCCTGCAGGTAATTTCTTTCAAGTGCCCCGTCAGGTCGGATGAATCGATCTGCCGGGAAAAACTCTTGCCTTCTATTTCCAAGTCATCTTTCCGGGAAACATCGTTTTCCAAGGCATAAAAACGATTGAAAATATTATCGGCAAGCAACAAAGCGGTTTGATTATCCCTTACGCGGCGGTTAATTCGTACTATTAGCGATAACGCCTGGATAAGAAAAGAGATACCTACAGACATAACGACGAGAGCTACGAGAGTCTCGAGCAAAATAAAGCCACGGCATTTTTCAGGCAACGTCATTGTAAAAACTCCACACAAATTTCTCCGCTTAGCGTCGTGCTGAAGCGGGCTTCATGCCCTTTTTCGTCGACAAGCAGAAAGGCAGCCGCGGAAAGAGTGCCTGCGGGGTTAAAAATTATTTCTTCCATTTCTTTATCTATCGACTCTTTTTTTAAAAAAAATCCTGCCGCCAACTGCCTCGGGCCGAGAATTGAATCGCTTTTAAGCAGGAAATCAGCAGGCTCTCCCTGACTTTTTAGCCAAACCCGGTAAGAATTGTCCTCGTAATTTAAAGTTATTTTGTAAATCTTTTCCTCCATAATCGAGATTTTTTTTACGAATTTTAACAATGCTTCAATCTGTTTCACTTTATTTTTAAAATAGAAGTTTCTCGCAGTATTCGTCAAAACCGGAACGCTTAAAGCAAAAAGTACGGAAATAATGACAATCACAGAAAGAAGTTCGATGAGCGTGAAGGCCTTGTTGCCGGCGTGTTTTACTGCCAAGCGGATAAGCTTGATACGCCGGTTCTTCAAGGATCACTCCTCCCAGTTGGTGATGTCGTCATCGCCGCCCTCCGTACCGTCTTTTCCGTATGAATACAAATCATAATCATCGCGGTTGTGAATGCCGGGGCTTACGTACTGATAGGCATTCCCCCAGGGGTCCACGGGTTTTCGCTTGAGATAAGGGCCGTTCCAGTTCGCCGGCAAAGGAGGCGTCGTTGGTTTTTCCACCAAGGCGGAAAGACCTTGCTGCGTGGTCGGAAAACTGCCGTTATCCATTTCAAACAGGTCCAGGGCTAAGGGCATGTTTGAAAGGATGTCGGCCTTTGCCGCTGTTACACGCGCCTTTTCGGCGCGGCCGGCGAGCCGCGGGACGACCAAAGCAGCCAGTGTTCCGATAATAATAACCACAAGCATCAATTCGATTAAAGTAAACCCCGTTAGAGAACTTCGTCCTTTTATCCCGTTAGAAATATTATTTTTAATGGGACTAACGGTTTCCGCTGACGGTGGCATTAAACTACCGTCAGCATCTATATTTTTTTCACCACTAACTTCGTCGGTAGCTTTCTCTAACGGGGTAAAGCCTTTATTTTTCATCTTACTGTTCTCCTTTTTATTGTATGAGAATATCCATCTGAAAAATGGGAAGCAGAATGGCCATAACGATAAACAAGATTATAAAGCCGAGGATTAATATCAATATCGGCTCAAGCATGAGAATAAACGTTTCGATTTGCTGTGAAGATTCGGTTTCGTTTATGGTCGCGATGCGAAACAGCATCTCCTCCATCCTTCCGCTTTCTTCGCCAATGGCGATTAAATCCAGAGTATTTTTTTCAAAAGCCGTGCCGGAACGCAGAGCCTCGCTGATATGGTATCCCTTTGCGACGAGTGCATACACATGCCGCAATTCCTGGGCAAAAACCATATTTGTGGCAATATCGCTGACAATCTGCAAGGCATTTATAATCGGTACGCCGTTTTCGATCAGTGTCGCGAGCATACGCGCAAACCGTGCGGTTTGCACTTTGATTAGGACGGCCCCGAGAAACGGAAATTTCAAAGAAAGGGCATCAAACCACATCCTTCCGGCCTTTGTTTTAAGATAGTTAAAAAAAGAAAAACCGAATAAGAAAACGCCTAAAATGATCAATATCCAGAATCGTTTAAAAAATAAGCTGGTATTAATTAATACCTGTGTTGACAGCGGCAATTTCTGCCCCATATCCTGGAACAATACGGCAAATTTAGGCAGCACAAAGGTTGTTAAAATAAAAAGCGTAAGAAATCCTACGATTATCAATAAAACCGGATAAGTAAGCGCCGAGCGAATCCGGTAGGTAAAGGCGATATCTTTTTCCTTTAAATCGGCGATTTTAGAAATTACCTCCGCTAGAGTTCCCGTGGCCTCTGCGGATTTTACCATGCTGATTTCCAGCGGACTGAAGACAGCAGCATGATTAGAAAGTGATTCCGAAAATGTTTTGCCTTTTTGGATATTTTCTTTTACGTCGGCAATAATAGCGCGCAGTTTATGATTCGTAGTCTGTGCGGTTATATTACCCAGCGCTTTTACGAGCGGCAGCCCGGCGATGCAGAGGTTTGCCAATTGGCGCAAAAAAATGTAAATATCCTTTGCGGTTATTTTTTTGAATAAATTATTCCTGCCGGAATACGTTTCGGCCTTGACGATAAGAGAGACCGGATGATAATTCAGAAGCAACAGCTTATTTACCGCGGCCTTTTCGTTTTCCGCCTCAATCGTTCCCGTACGGACTGTCGTCGGATTGATTTTTGCTTTATACGTATATATAGGCATCGTTAGCCAACATCCTCCTGTGTAACCCGGATTACTTCCTCCGGCGTGGTTATTCCGCTTATAACTTTTTCCCACCCGGAAAGCCTCAAAGTTTTCATTCCCGACGACACCGCTTTTTGTTTAATAATATTTGACGGCAAGCGGTTAAGTACCATTTCACGAATCTCATCCGTCATTACGAGTATTTCAAATATTGCCGTGCGGCCGAGATAACCGGTGGATTTACAGCCTTCGCATCCCTTGCCGCGATAAAAACGCTTCTGTTCAAAACGCCCGCTATGGATTCCGAATTCGTTAATGATTTCCGCGTGCGGAGAGAATTCCTCCTTGCACGCCGGGCAGATTACGCGTACGAGCCGCTGCGCAATAACGCAGTCAACCGAACTGGAAACAAGATACGGTTCAATACCCATATCCAGCAGTCTGGCCACGGCTCCCGGAGCATCGTTGGTATGGAGAGTGCTGAAAACCAAATGCCCGGTAAGCGCCGTGCGGATGGCCAATTCCGCGGTTTCTAAATCGCGGATTTCTCCGACCATCATTATATCCGGATCATGCCGCAGCATAGAACGCAATCCGTTGGCAAAAGTGAGCTCGATTTTAGACATAACCTGAATTTGCGTAATCCCGTGTAATTTATATTCGATGGGGTCCTCAATGGTGATAATTTTCCTTTCCAGGGAATTAATCCGGTTGAGGCTGGCGTAAAGTGTTGTCGTTTTTCCGCTGCCCGTCGGCCCCGTAACCAGAATTATTCCATGCGGACGTTTAATAATAATATTGAGAACCTGGAGGCCGTCCCAATCCAGCCCCAGTTCTTCCAGGCTGAAGAAAATCTGTTTCCGGGATAAGATTCTTATTTCTACGCTCTCGCCAAATGTCGTAGGCAGGATGGAAATACGCAGGTCATAGTCTTCTTTATCTACACGGACCTGAATCCTGCCGTCCTGCGGTAAACGCTTTTCAGCGATATCCAGGTCGGACATTATTTTCAGGCGGATGATTATTGCCGACTGGAAATGATGTATGGTCGAAGGCGCCGGTACCTCATAAAGCAGCCCGTCGATACGGTAACGCACGCGCAGACTCTCCTCATAAGGCTCGATGTGAATGTCCGTGGCGCGTTCTCTTACCGCCTGCTGGATAACCTGGTCGATAAATTTTATTACCGAAGGGTCTTCCGTTTCGTCCGCCTGTTCAAGTTTTTCCCGGCCGGTTTTTCTTGAAATTATTTCAAGATGCGGAGAATCATCGACCATTTGGGCCATGGTCTTGGCCCCGACCCCGTAATAGCGTTTGATTGCTTCATCGATGTCTTGAGATGTTGCCAGCCAAACGTTTACCGGTTGCTTAAGCAGCAGTTTTATTTCGTCCAGGATATAAAGATTTAACGGGTCATTTATGGCGATATGTAAAACCTCTTCTTTTTCAAAAAGCGGCATGAAATTATAATGGGTGACGAAACGTGCCGGGATTTTATCGATTATTTGCGGGTCGATATTTGTCGAACGGATTTTGATAAAAGGCAGATTCATTGCTTCGGCAAGAGTTAAGAGCATCTTTTCCTCGTTGAGAATACCGCCGCGCACAAGCTCTTCGCCTATCCTGAGGTTTGATTTCTTTTGCCGAATCAGCGCGTTGTTAAGCTGTTCTTCGGTAATGATCCCCTTTTTTACCAATAATTGTCCAAGTAGTTGATGGGAAGACATCATTACGCTCCCTTGTTAATACGGCATTACCCTGCTCAAAGAATTGATATACGCGCCCAATTTTTTTGCAAAGAGGCGGCTTGAATGATAACGCTCTATAAGTTTGATTATTGCGCTGCCGACGATAATACCGTCGGCGGTTTTTACTATGGATTTTGCCTGCCCTGCGGTAGAAACGCCGAAGCCGACATAAACCGGCAGCGTCGTAAGGCGCTTTATTGCCTGAACCTGCCCGATAACACCGGAAGGTACAACATTTCGCGCACCGGTAACTCCGGTTAAAGATACGTAATAGACAAATCCGGAGGCGGCAGAGACAATCTTTTTCACGCGTTCTGCGGCGGTGACGGGAGAAACCAGAAATATCTCGGATATGCCCCGCGCTCTCAATTGGTCATTCAATTCAACCGCTTCCTCCGGAGGAAGGTCCGGCACGATAACACCGTCCAAACCGCTTTTTGCCGCTTCCAGAGCAAACCGTTTTACCCCGAATTTAAAGATCGGGTTATAATAGGACATAATCACCAGCGGTATCTGCGTGGTTTTACGCAGTTCCCCGACCAAATCGAAAAAAACATGCATATTCATCCCGTTTTTCAGCGCGACCCCGGAGGCGTATTGGATCGTCGGGCCGTCGGCAATCGGGTCGGAAAACGGCATACCCAATTCGATAATATCAACGCCGTTTTCTTCCAATATCTTTACCGCGGTTTTAGTCGTTTTCAGATTCGGGAATCCGGCCGTAATATAGGCGATACACGCCTTTTTCCTGTTTTTCTTTAACCAGCTGCTTTTCTGCTCTATCCTATTCATCATATTACCTTCAATTCAGAAATCATTTTCATGTCTTTATCACCGCGGCCGGATAAGCAAAGGACCACGAGGCTTCCCTTTTTCATTTTTTTCGCACTTTTAATAAGATAAGCCACGGCATGGGCAGATTCCAACGCGGGAATTATCCCTTCCAGCCGGCAGAGGAGTTTAAGCGCGTTAACCGCTTCCTTGTCCGTTACTGCCGTGTACTCCGCGCGGCCGGTTTGCTTGTAAAAAGAATGCTCGGGGCCCACGCCCGGATAATCCAGGCCGGCGGAAATCGAATGCGCAATCTTTATTTGTCCGTCATTATCCTGTAAAAGATAGCTTTTGCTGCCGTGCAGAACGCCTACCGAGCCGCGGCACAAACTGGCGGCATGCTTGCCGGAAGCAAGGCCTAATCCGGCGGCTTCCACCCCGATAAATTTTACGTTTTTATCTTTATAAAAAGGATAGAACAGCCCCATAGCATTGCTGCCGCCGCCTACACACGCGACTAAATAATCCGGCAGTCGCCCTTCGTGTTTCATTATCTGGCGGCGCGCTTCACGGCCGATAACCGATTGAAAATCCCGGACAATCATCGGAAACGGATGCGGCCCGACGACGGAACCGATTATATAATGTGTGGTTCTGACATTAGTAACCCAGTTGCGCATCGCTTCATTCGTCGCGTCTTTCAGTGTCTTGCTTCCGGCAGATACTCTGCTTACCTTTGCCCCAAGCAGACGCATACGGAAAACATTCAATGACTGCCGCTCCATGTCCTCCTCGCCCATGAAAATTTCACATTCCAGGCCAAAACGCGCCGCAGCTACCGCGGTAGCCACGCCGTGCTGTCCGGCGCCGGTTTCCGCGATAACCCGGCGTTTTTTCATCAATAAGGTCAGCAGCGCCTGTCCAAGCGTGTTATTGATTTTATGCGCTCCGGTATGCAACAGGTCTTCCCGTTTCAAATAAACCTTAAGCCCGAGATAATTGCTCAATCTCTCGGCAAAGTATAACGGTGAAGGCCGTCCGGCAAATTCACGTAAAAAGTAATGCAGGCGCTTGCGAAAAGAAACGTCCCTTAAGGCCTTCTTATAATACGCCTCCAATTCATTAAGCGCAGTGCTGAGCGTTTCCGGAGTAAACTTGCCGCCGAAATCGCCGAAGTAGCCTTTTTGGTTAGGAACATTACGCATTATGGTTTTATCTCCCTTACAAACGAATCATTAATATTTGTTTTTTTTCTAAAACCTTCATTGAAGAGCTTTGCCTGTTCAAACGTCTCAAAGGCCCCTACGCTGATTTTATAATAAGGTTTATCCGGATTATTCCGGCGGTGAATGGTATCGATATATACGTCAAATCCCTGGCCCTTAAGGCTTTTTATAAAACGCTGCGCAGACGCATCATCGGCATATTCGGCAACCTGGATCGTGTATCGCCTGGCTAGCGGCAATGAATAAGTTTCTTGAGAAACCGCATTATCGGAGACCGGGATTTCTTTTTTTGCCGGTAAAGCCCTCTCTGCTTTTTCGGGCAGCGGGAGAGTATCATTTTTGCCGGGCGATTTCGGTTTCAGGTTGATAACCACTATAAGCACAACCATGACGATTAATACCGTAGCCATGATTATGAATTTTTCCGGCATCCTGTTTATAATCAGATCGGCAACGCTTTCGCGGATATTAATTAATTTATGTTTTAGAACGAGACGCTGTTTCAAACGCTCTTTTTCCGTTTCTGCTTTCTTAAGTTTTTCTTCAAGCAGGGACACCGTCTGCTTTAGCGTATCGATTTCCGCGGCTATCTTAGCCACAGGCTCCTTTTTCGCGGTAAAAAGGTCCGGTTCTTTTTTCACTTCTTTCACTTCTTTCACTTCTTTCACTTCTTTTAGTTCTTTTAGTTCTTTTAGTTCCGGCTTTTGCGGCGGCCGTTTTTCGTCGCTATACAATTTTTTTTGGATATCCTTCTCCGAAAAATTGCTTTCTTCATTCACTGCTTCGGATTTTTTCGGTTTCTCCATGCCGTATAACCGCTTTTGGATGTCTTTCTCGGATATCGTATCATTTTCCCTATTCTTGTCATTTCTTTTGTTTTTTCCATTCTTCATCACTCACCTCTTAATCCTGTTCTTACGGGAAACCATTTTACTTTTTCGATAACAGAATGCATTCGCCGCGCGTTTTTTTTTCCGGGCGTAACTTCTATCCCGCTGGATACATCCAAGGCATAAGGCTTTGTCTGCCTTAGCACCTCTTCGACATTTTCCGGGGAAATCCCTCCGGCAATAATTACCGGCTTATCGCTCTTAAATTTTTTTAAGGCATTATATGAAAAAGCTTTTCCCGTGCCTCCGTAGCGGCCTTTTTCATAGGTATCAAACAAGTAGGCATCCACGTGCTCGTATAAAGAAACGCTTTTAAGCGAATTTTCGTCTTTTATCCGGAACGCCTTTATTATTTTACAATACTTTTGGAAAAAAGCACAATAATTATCCGATTCATCGCCGTGAAACTGCAGGATATCCAGCCTGCATTTTTTAAGGATATCCAAAACGGACTTCTTATCACTATTGACAAAAACACCCACGCACTTGACAAAGACAGGTAATTGCTGGATAATTGCCGCCGCCTTAGCGGGACTAACGCAGCGCGGGCTCCTGGCAAATACGAATCCCAGGGCATCAGCCCCGAATTTAACCGCCAGCCGCGCGTCCTGCAGGTTCGTAATACCGCATATCTTAACTTTTGTCATTTCCTCCTTCCCAATAGATATTTAATCCGCGAGCGCATATCCGGTACACTGACAATTCCTTCCCCGATGAGCATCGCCCTTACCCCTAATTTTTTCAGGAAAAGGACGTCGCTGCGGGAACTTATGCCGCTTTCACTGACGATAACCTTATCCGCCGGGATCTTAGGCAGAAGCCGTTGCGTTGTCCTCAGGTCCACGGAAAAGCTTTTAAGATTCCGGTTATTTATTCCGATAATCTTTGCCCGGTTAAAATCTATCTTTTTCAGGTCGATTTCATCATGAATCTCAACCAGCGCATCCATGCCTAAAGAATGCGTCATATCAAGCAAGTCCGAAAGTTTTTTTCGGCTCAGAATGGCCGCGATCAACAACACGGCATCCGCGCCGGCAAGAAACGATTCAAACACCTGGTATTCGTCGATTATAAAGTCTTTTCGTAAAACAGGCAGAGTAACCGCTGCCCTGACTTTTTTGATATCCGAAATCTTTCCCTGAAAAAAGACATCCGTCAAGACGGACAATGCCTTTACCCCGGCGCTTTCGTACAAACAGGCGGTTTTAGCTAAATCAAGATCTTTGCGCAGTACGCCCTTTAGCGGAGATGCCTTTTTAAGTTCTCCAATGCAATTAACCTTCCCTTTTGCGGAAATGTTTTCAAGAAAACTCCTGCGCTCTATTCCGGTTTTTCCGATTTTTTCCAGCAGCACAGAAAAAGGGCATTGTTCCTTTGCCGCCTTTACCTCTTTTTCCTTCGCGATGATAATTTTTTTAAGAATCGATTCCATTGGTATAGTCTATCAGTAAACGCAATTTTTCCTTGGCCCGGCCGGAGTCAAGGCTCATTTTCGCTTTATCAATTGCCGCTTTTATCGAGGGCGCAGCATCCGCGGCATAAATCGCGAATCCCGCATTAAGCAATACCGCGTTGCGCAAAGGCCCTTTTTCACCGGAAAGAATTTTTTTTGTAATAGTTACATTCTCTTGCGAATCCGTAACCTGCAATTCATCTAAGGGGGCTCTTTTTATGCCAAACTCCTCCGGGGATACGGTGTGGTTTTTTATTGTCCCGTTTTTGAATTCGCTCACAACCGTGTCCGCGCTGGTACTCACCTCATCTAATCCGTCCAACCCGTGCACAACCAGCGCATGTTTTGAACCGAGATTTCCCAGCACCCTGGCGATCGGTTCTGTCAATGCCGCATCAAATACCCCAAGCAGTTGATGTGTGGCCTGCGCCGGATTAGTAAGCGGGCCCAATATATTAAAAATCGTCCGGATGCCGATCTCTTTTCGGGGGCCGATCGCGTATTTCATCGCCAGATGCAGGCTGGGTGCGAACAAGAAACCAATACCGATTTTATTGATACATGCCTCGATAACTTCCGGCGTAGCGGAGATATTTACCCCCAGGCGTTCCAGTAAGTCGGCGCTTCCGCATTTACTGGATACACTGCGATTGCCGTGCTTTGCCACAGTTATCCCCGCTCCACTGGCAATAAAGGCGGAAATTGTCGAGATATTAAAGGTATTCTTACAGTCACCTCCCGTACCGCAGGTGTCCAGAATTACATCCTTGTTTACGTTTATTCGCGTCGCAAAACGGCGCATCACCTGCGCCGCGCCGGTGATTTCTTCGATAGATTCTTTTTTCAGGCGCAAAGCAGTAATAAACGCGGCTATCTGCGCCGCGGTCGCTTCTCCGCTCATAATCTCGCTGAACACCGCTTCCATCTCTTGCTGCGACAAGTTATTACCTTCAACAACCTTTTTTATGCATTCCTTTATCATCGCTCTCCCGGGTAACTTATTTAAAACCAGGTTTTCATGGTACCGGAAACAATCGCCCTTATTTCTTTTATATCACAAATCAGCCTGTTGTTCCAGTATTTTCAAGGAAAGGGGGGATTTTTTCAGTATAGCGATGTTGATTAATTTTAATGTTCCAGTGATTAAAGATGGTATTAAAAGAATTATTTTATAATCTTAGTGTCTTTGTGTCTTGGTGGCTAAAGAGTTAGCAGGCCAAGGAGGGGGAGGGTGAAATAAACCATATAATTACTGTGCTAACAACTAATTATGATTTATTTAATTAAATATTTTTGACAATACCTTTTTTGACTCAGGGGGGTAACAATGTATTGACCGATCCCTTTTTTTTTATTTGTTTTGTAACGGCAGATTTGAACGAACCTATAACAATGGGTAAATTGTTTTTTGTGTTTTTATTAGCGAACAGGGCAGTGCCTGCTGCGCACCCCTCCTTCGTCCTTCGTCTTTGCGTCCTGTGTCCTGAGGCATGCGTCCGTAATTACCGACACATCATCCCAAAATCACAACTCTTCGCCGTATCCGGCAAGGGCTCAAAGGACGCATTTGGGAGCACTTGCTAAGAATCTTTTGATCTGATTGTATAATGGACAGTGTTAGGATAGCGAAAATCGCTGGATGTTTTTGGCTGTTTAGGGAAGGTTTTTTTACCTATTTAAAAAAAAGAGGGCGCTGCCTCAAAGTATGGATGTTTTTTCTCTTGACAATCATCTCAATGGGTGACCCATCTGTTTTTTCAGGGGAAATAGCTCGGTTCTTTAATATTGCTCGTTAAAGTTATCTTTGTTATAATGCTTTTTATGATATCACAACTCACCATACAAAATATTGGACTGATAGATAAACTCACTATCGATTTTCGCCGGCACTTAAATATTCTGACCGGCGAAACCGGAGCAGGAAAATCCATTTTAATTGATGCCATTCGCTTCGTTTTAGGAGAACGAGTAAATACCTCTTTGGTTCGCAATCCGAAGCTGCCCTGCACTGTAGAGGCTATTTTTGAAATACAGGAAAAATCTCTATGTGAATATGATGCTTTTTTAGAATATTTTAACGAAGAAAACCAGTTGATAATAAACCGCTGTTATCTTCCGGACGGCAGAAGCAGAATAAAAATAAATGGCTTTACCGCCACTTTAACACAGCTAAAAAAACTTGGCGATAATCTTGTGGATTTTCACGGCCCGCATGACCATCAGCTTCTTTTTTCCGCCCAATCGCATATAAAAATGCTTGACCGCTTAAGCAACATTGAGACCTTAAAAGAATCTTATCTGAAAGATTATTATAAATACAGCGAGCTCCTAAAAAAACAAATCGAATTAAAAGAAATGGCCGCTTCGCGGGAGAAGGAGCTCGACACCCTTAAATATCAAATAAATGAGCTGGGTAGTGTTCCCCTCGAGGAGGCAAAATATGAAGAACTTTTATCGGAACAAATAAAACTTAATAATTGCGAAAGAATATACGAAAACTTAAACGCTGTTATAGATATGCTGGAAAATGATAAAACCGGTATCAATGAAACCATATGCGGGGCGTTTAACCCTATGAAAAATCTCACTAATATTGATGAAAGTACCAAGAATTTTATGGAGCAATTAAACACCCTGCAGGAAACCGCCTATGAGCTTTTAAACAATTTAACCGATTACCGCAACAGCCTTTGTTTTGACACTGAAACCGCCCAGCACATTAATTCCCGCTGTGATATTTATTACACCATAAAACGCAAATACGGGCCGTCTTTAGAAGATGCCCTCAAATTCTACGAAGAGGCAAAAGAAAAATACGAACTTATGTCAAATTTAGAACACAACACAGCCAGCCTGAACAAAGAAATCACCTCTCTCCAGGAAAAACTTGAAAAAACCGCCGATAAAATATCCAAACAGCGTAAAAAAACAGCTTCCGCTCTTCAAAAAACTATAGAAAAAGAACTTAAAGACCTTGGTATAAAACGAGTAGAATTCGAATGCCGCGTTAAAAAAACTGCTTTAAGACAGGATGGCTGTGATTCTGTAGAATTTTATATAAGCCCCAACGCCGGTGAAAGCCTTAAACCGCTGGCTGATATAGTTTCTTCAGGAGAAGCCGCGCGTGTAATGCTGGCGCTGAAAAAAGCCCTCATAGAAGTTGATCTCATACCAGTACTTATATTCGATGAAATAGACGCCCAAATAGGTGGACGGCTCGGTACCATAACCGGGCGCAAATTAAAAGAACTTTCTCACGGCCGTCAGGTTATCCTCATCACACACCTGCCGCAAATAGCCAGTTTCGCCGACGCTCACTATAAAGTAGTAAAAAATGTTAAAGACAACCGCACTATCACAACCATAGAATATCTTGAAAATGAAATACGGGTTAAAGAACTTGCCAAAATGATGAGCGATGAAAAAGAAAGCCCCATCGCCATAAACCACGCCAGAGAAATGCTCGCTAAGGCAGGCAATTACAATCAAGCCTCAGATACGCAGAATAAGGTTAAGAAATAACTTAATAAATGACTCTGCCCCCATAAGTTTCTCTTTTCGCAGGTTACTTTCCCAGAGCTTGATTTTCTGTTTGGCATGATAAATACAGGTTGATGCAAAGATTGAGTTTTGTCAATATTATGAATATTCTTTCATTAATTTAGCTCAAGGTGGGCTTTTTTATTTTCAGTACTTTCGCATTTCGAGGTCTGACCCCTCTGTTTTGCTCTGTTTTTCCCGTCTTCTCAGTGGTCACCATGGACTTCTCATCTTCCTTTAAGCTACGTCCCTGAATTAAATCTAACCAGTTTATTCCAGTCAATGTCTCCATTGTCTTTACAGAATATGTTTGAAAATTCTCTAGCAAATATGTTAATCATTTGAGAATACGATTTTACAAAATCGTCATTCTTTTCTTTGGCTTTATACCCAAGCGGTTCGATAATTTCTATAAAAAGTTCACTGTCTCCTGATATAAACTCCCAGAAACGTTGACCACAATATTTAAAATAGCTTCCCTTGTCTGGTTTGTTGTCTCTACCGTAACAACAACCGTTTACAGCAACTATAGTTAATTGTGAATTGCTAGTTCTTAAAGTTTTTTTT
>JAHIOQ010000140.1 GCA_018895275.1 Candidatus Omnitrophota bacterium | reverse complement strand
TTCTGTACGGTAATATCTATCTTGCCTGTCCTGAGATTTTTAACCGGCTGATTAGCGCCGTGATGGCCGAATTTCAGTTTATATGTCTTTGCGCCTAATGCCAATCCGAGCATCTGCTGTCCAAGGCAGATGCCGAAAAGCGGCACCTTACCGATAAGCTCTTTTACCGTTTCCACCACATAGGTAACGGCCGCGGGATCTCCCGGACCGTTGGACAGCATTACTCCATCCGGGTTTAATGCCAGAATATCGCGTGCCGCGGCCCGCGCCGGCACTACGGTTACGCGGCAATCGTTTAGCGCGAGAGAACGCAGGATATTCAGCTTAGCCCCGCAATCAAGCACGACAACATGAAACGCGCCTGTATCATTCCATTGCCATATTTCATCGCAGGTAACCTCTTTTACCAAATCCCTGCCGATGAGGCCGGGCGAGGCCTTTACTTTCTTCATCAGGCTTTTATCATCCAAATCCTCGGTGGAGATAACCGCTTTCATCGCCCCTTTTAATCTTATATGCCGGGTTAAAGCACGAGTATCTACCCCTTCAATTCCCATAATTTTATTTTCTTCGAGATACTCTCCTAAGCTCTTTTTTGAACGCCAATTACTGACAACTTTACTGTACTCTTTAACAAGCATTCCCTCCAAAAAGAGTTTTCGCGATTCAATATCCTCAGAATTAATACCATAATTACCAATAAGCGGATAGGTCATCGCAACAATCTGTCCCTTATAAGATGGATCCGTAAGAATTTCCTGATACCCCGTCATACTTGTATTAAAAACCAGCTCTCCCAATCTAGTCCCAGCGGCACCAAAAGAAATTCCCGTGAAGGCCTTTCCATCTTCAAGAACAATTTTTGCTTTTTTTCCTTTTAATAATCCCATTATTTATGCGCGAGTGGGGAGAAACTCTCCTCCCCACTCATCCTTTTTACTTCGTCTTCACTATCTTTATCCTTATCAATACGTTCAAATATCTCATAACATACTAATCGCTTCACTAGATATTATATTGATATGGATAAAAATATCAATTAAAACTATAGACATATTTTGTTCTTTCTTATTTATGCGCGCGATCTCTTAGTTCGTTTAATCTTTTTAGACTCAGATGTTGCCGATTTTGGTTTCTCACAACTGAATTCCTCACAATACAACAACGGGAATTCTCTATGAAAAACACAATCTTTATCAGAAACACAGCTCATACATAACCCTTTATTTTCCATCATACCCCTCCTATTTCCCGTCAAGAATTGTTTCCGCCTCTTTTCGATAAGCATCCATTACATACGGTATGCCGGAAATCTTTGCCGCTTCTTCCGTCAAAGCCATAAGATCATTTCTGGAAATAGTGTTTAATCTGAAGTTTCTGCTGCCGGCCATAATCTGTTGCAGCCCCACTTTAATTTTTTGCGCAAAGGAATATATCCCTACAGCCCCCAGCGGAATATCTTTCATATCCTTACCATACCGGTCCACAAGTTCCTCATAACATACAAAAATTTCCTTTTCTGTTTTTCCATACTCGGAAACATTCGGAGGAAGCTTATCTTCTTTGATCCAGGTGCTGATATTTTTACCAACCATGCCGGGTATCATAAGTGCTCTACCCATGCATACAGCTTTTACGTATGGAGCACCCATCGCGATCACTTTAAATATATGGTCCTCCGTGGAGAATCCGCCGGCTATTGCGATATCCGGGATACGCATACCTTTCTTCGCCAATTTCTCACAGAATTCATAAGTAAGCGACTGTAAATAAAATGTGGGGATGCCCCATTCTTCCATCATCCTCCACGGACTCATCCCGGTTCCGCCCGGAGCACCGTCTATGGTAAGTAAATCAATTTTGGCCATGGCTGAATACCTGATCGCCATTGCCAGTTCTTTCATTGAATATGCGCCGGTTTTCAAAGTAATGCGTTTAAACCCAAGGTCTCTTAACCTCTTAACTTCAGCGACAAAAGATTCTTCCGTAACAAAACCTAATCTCGAATGGCGTTCAAACTCCTTTATTGCCCCATCTTTAAATGCCTCTTGATGAGCGTGCACAGCCGGATCCGGGGTTACTATGTATCCACGTTTTTTAAGTTCAAGCGCTCTTTCCAAGCTTTTTACCTTAATTTCACCGCCGATACATTTTGCGCCCTGTCCCCATTTTAATTCAATAGTTTCCAGCTTATGCTTTTTTCTGACATATTCGGCAACGCCTAAGCGGGTATCTTCAACATTCATCTGCACCAGAATTTCACCGTATCCATTATGAAATCTCTTATAGACCTCAATTCTCCGGTCCATATCCGGCGCATTTTTAATTTTCCCTTTTTCATCAAGTTCTAATTTTGGATCTATCCCGCAAACATTTTCACCGCAAACAAGTGTAATCCCGGAAATAGCCGCTCCAATGGCAAAATGTTCCCAGTTTTTACGCGCGATTTCCGTTGACCCTAAAGCACCGGTAAAAACCGGCAAAGTCATTTTAACCTTTTTATCCCAGCCATATTCCGTCTCTGTATTTACATTCGGAAATGTTGCCGTATCCGGACCTGCCTCAACCCCTTCTAAAAGCCCTTTCGCGCCTGCGGCATAGCCCTGGATATTAAGATGAGAATAATCCACGGGATAATCTTTATCTCCGCCTGCGGTTACATCTCCAAAAGGGCCCGGATAAATAACTTCCCGCCCTCTAAAAGATGCTTTAAAAACCTCACAATTCCCACGGCATCCGTCGATACAGCGGGAACAAAGCCCTGAGCAGGGCACCACACTTTTGGAACGATTAAACGTTCTTGTTGCGTCATTTCCATTTGGCCTTTGTAAATTCATAACCGCATGCCTCCTTCTCCCTTGTTTAGATTTACAATCTGAAATTCCCTGCCTAAGTTATCTTTTTCATGTCCTCCGTCAAAATAATCGCCTCGGCCACTTCTCTCATCGTCTTACGCCGATCCATGCTGAACTTCTGGATTTTCAAATAAGCCTGTTCTTCGGTCAATCCCTCCCCTCTTATTAAAATTCCTTTAGCCCGTTCAACTTTTTTGCGTGTTTCCAATTCCTCTTGAATGACCCGGCTTTTCACAATTAACTCCGTATTTTCAATAGCCACCGCGGCCTGGTTTGCAATCGTGGTTAAAATATCAATCTCCGTATCTGTAAAATCATGCGGCGCAGACGTATAACAATTAAGAACCCCTATAATTTTACCCTTAACCGATAAAGGAACACAAAGAAGAGAACACAAACCTTCTTTTTTAGCGATATCCGCGTATTTATATTCTTTTTCCTTTGTGACATCTTTTATTACTATCGGCTTATTTTCTTTTATAACTTTTCCGGCAATCCCCTCGCCGAGTTTTAAGGGGGGTTTTTTATTGTACTCTTCACTGATACTCTGTGTAGCGCGGATAATTATCTCTTTCTTTTTCTCATCAATAAGCATTAATGAACATATATTTGATTCCATCAGCTGTGCGGTTACTGTTACTATAAGCCGCAGGATATCCTCCAGATATAAATCAGAAGCAATTGCCTTACTTATCTTTGATAACGCCTTAATCTGCTCCCCCAGGTAAATGCTATCCATACATACCCCCCCTCTTTTTGCTCAATATTTCAGCACAAGCGAATAAAAAAAACGTTCCGCCTCCTTAAAATCAGGATTCAGAACGTCACTGTTCCTATTAATTAAAACACTAACTTTGTGTTTCTATTTTTAAGTAAAAATCCGCTCTATTTGGTAACCAACAAGAAACTTCGCGCACCAACAAAGTTGGTGCACTCAGAACTCTTCCTTACGAAGTTTCAGTGGTTAGGAAAGTTTTATACTTTCCTATACCATAAAAAAAGGCGTTCTTTCGAACGCCTTTGTCCCTTTTTTTTCAGCACTAACATTGTGCTTCTATCAACAACGAAATCATATCATTATATTCTATTGTTGTCAAATAAATATTTATTATCGTTGTTTAAACCACCCCCTGATCAATCATCGCGTCCGCTACTTTTACGAATCCGGCGATATTTGCCCCTTTGACATAATCGACGTAGTTTCCGCTCTTGCCGTATTTAACACATTGTTCATGTATTTTGATCATTATCTCATGCAATCTTTCTTCTACCTCCTGCCGGCTCCATGAGAGCCGCTCGCTATTCTGCGACATTTCCAGGCCGCTGGTGGCTACGCCGCCGGCATTAGCCGCTTTTCCCGGGCCATAAAGAATTTTGGCCTTTTGAAATACCCTGACTGCTTCCGGAGTTGACGGCATATTCGCGCCCTCTCCGACAGCTTTACAACCGTTTTTAACAAGCATCTCGGCATCTTCGCCGGTTATTTCGTTCTGTGTAGCACTCGGAAAAGCAATATCGCATTTTACATTCCAGGGCTTTTTATTTTCATAGTACTTGCAGTTAAACTCTTTGGAGCATTCCTGGATACGCCCGCGTCTGACATTTTTAATATCAAACACGCACTTTAATTCTTTTCCGTCAATACCGCCTTCATCGTAGATAAAACCGTTTGAATCCGACAAAGTCACAATTTTTGCCCCTAATTCAAGCAGTTTCTCTACCGTGTATTGCGCTACATTGCCGGAACCGGAAACAGCGCAGACTTTACCTTCAAGAGATTCTCCTCTTGTCTTGAGCATCTCCTGAACAAAATAAACACAACCATACCCGGTCGCCTCCGGCCTGATCAAACTGCCGCCCCAGTTTATCCCCTTGCCGGTAAGCACTCCGGTAAACTCATTGCGCAGCCTTTTGTATTGGCCGAAAAGGTATCCGATTTCCCGGCCGCCAACGCCGATATCCCCGGCCGGGACATCCGTATTCGGGCCGATATGGCGCTGTAATTCGGTCATAAAGCTCTGACAGAATTTCATAACCTCGTTATCGGATTTTCCCTTGGGATTAAAATCAGAACCGCCTTTACCGCCACCCATGGGAAGCGTAGTCAGACTGTTTTTAAAAACCTGCTCAAAGGCAAGAAATTTTAAAATACCTAGATTAACCGAGGGGTGAAAACGCAGCCCGCCCTTATAAGGCCCGATTGCGCTGTTCATTTCAATCCGGTATCCCCGGTTAATCTGAATCTCTCCAGCGTCGTCCACCCACGGGACACGGAACATAATCACCCTTTCCGGCTCCGCCGTCCTCTCTAAAATTTTCAAATCAAGATACTTTTTGTTTTTCTCCAAAAAAGGCATTAGAGACTCTGCCACTTCCTGAACCGCTTGATGAAATTCAGGCTCCCCCGGATTCTTTTTAATAATTTCTTCCATAAACTTTTTTACTTTTGAATTTGCCATTTCATCTCCTTCTTTAACGGTTAGTTCTGTCAAACTTGAGCCCTTCTTTATTGGTTTTGTTATAACTTCTTATTTTTTTCTCACACAGAGCCGCCCGCCTAGCCATCTTTAGATATGCTTCTCTGTGGCGGCGAGGCTGGCTAAGAGCACTGAGTTTTTTGATTTTCCGTCATTCTCTGTGCCCTCTGCCTGTGCGTACACGCAGACAGGTGGTTTCTTTCATATTCTTTCAAAACATATTGCGCCCCGCTAATCTTTACCCACGCTCACTGCGTTGGGTTACCATTGACCTGTTTTTAAATACGCATCAATATTTATAGCGGCAACCTTTCCCGCGCCCATCGCCGAAATAACCGTCGCGGCACCGGTCACAATATCACCGCCGGCAAAAACGCCTTTTTTACTTGTTTTTCCTGTCTTTTCATCAATCACGATGTTTCCTTTTCTTCCGATTTCAAGGCCGCTGGTGGTTGAAGGAACCAGGGGGTTTGGGCTGTTACCAATGGCTACCACCGCCACATCAACGGGAATTTTAAAATTAGAGCCATCTATCAAAACCGGACGCCTTCTTCCCGAAGCATCAGGCTCCCCCAACTCCATTTTAACGCACTCCATTTCCCTTACCCATCCATTAGCATCCGCGTGATATTGAACCGGCAATGTCAAAAACTCAAAGATAACGCCCTCTTCTTCGGCATGATGAATCTCTTCAATCCTGGCCGGCATCTCTACCTTGGACCGCCTGTATATAATCATCGACTTTTCCGCTCCCAGCCTAAGCGCGGTTCGCGCTGAATCCATAGCCACATTACCGCCGCCAATCACCGCGACCCGCTGGCCTTTTACATTAGGGGTATCGTATTCCGGAAACATAAACGACTTCATCAAATTCACTCTCGTAAGGTATTCATTTGCCGAATATATTCCATTATAATTTTCACCGGGCAGTGACATGAACCAGGGAAGCCCCGCTCCTGTGCCGATAAACACCGCATCAAACTCCTTTAATAATTCATCAACGGTTTCCATCCTTCCGATGACAAAAGAGGTTACAATTTCCACCCCAAAGGAGCGCACATATTCAACTTCTCTATCCACGATAGCCTTGGGCAGCCTGAATTCCGGAATGCCGTAAACAAGGACTCCTCCCATTTTATGCAGTGCTTCAAAAAGCTTCACTTCATGCCCAAACTTCGCAAGTTCTCCGGCAGCAGTAAGTCCGGCCGGCCCTCCGCCGACTACCGCGACCTTTTTACCGCTAAAAGCTTTCTTCGGAGGAACTTCGATATGCCCCTGCTCTGCTTCCCAATCCGCAATAAATCTTTCCAGCCTGCCGATAGACACAGGGTCGCCCATCTTTGCCACTACACATACTTTCTGGCACTGCTCTTCCTGTGGACATACCCGGCCGCATATAGCCGGAAGCGCGTTTTTTTCTTTCATCTTTCTTATCGCGCCCCTAAAATCACCCTGGCTGATCAAATCGATAAACGCGGGGATATCGATTTCCACGGGGCAGCCTGAAACACAAAAGGGTTTGCGGCACTGCAGGCATCTTTTAGCTTCAAGCACGGCTTCTTCCGGAGAATACCCGAAAGGAACCTCCTTAAAATTTTTGATCCTTTCACCGGGAGACTGTTCCCTCATTGGCGTTTGTTTTGGATTCGGCCTCGCCATCAGCGCCCCCCCTCTGCCTTCATATCTTTTATTTGCGCATCAAGCTTACACATCGAATGTTTTTCATATTGCACAAATCTCTTCTGCCGGGAGATTAATTCATTAAAATCTACTTCATGGCCGTTAAAATCAGGGCCGTCAACACAGGCAAACTTCATTTCTCCCGCGACCGTAACCCGGCAACCGCCGCACATCCCCGTACCGTCAATCATGATCGGATTAAGACACACAATAGTCTTTATCTTCGCCTGCCGCGTCGCGTCCGCGACCGCCTTCATCATCGACACCGGCCCGACGCAAAACACCAATCCGTAATCATGACTTTTTTTAAGCAGCCTGTTTAAGATATCGGTAACTATTCCTTTCTCACCCAAAGATCCGTCATCCGTAGTTATATAAAACTCATCGGAATATCTCTTTACCTGATCTTTTAAGATCACTAATTCCGCGGTGCGGCCGCCTAATATCGATGTAACATTGCATCCTGCCGCTTTTAAAGCATTGGCGACCGGCAAAAGTTCCGCGATACCCACTCCGCCGCCCAAAAGAATAACCTTACCATAATTCTTAATCGGCGTAGGCTTTCCCAATGGCCCGACTAAAGAATACAGGGAGTCTCCCTCATTCAATCTACCCATCAATTTTGTCGTATAGCCTACCTCTTGAAAAATTATCGTAATACATCCCCTTTTTTTATCCGCATCCACAACGGTCAAGGGAATCCGTTCTCCCTCCTCTCGAACCATGAGAACGATAAATTGCCCGGGTAACGTTTTCCGGGCGATAAGCGGGGCGTTAACAACAAACTTTGTTAAATTTTGAGCAATAGACTCTTTTTCTATAATCTTCATTGTTTCTCCTAATTATGTCTAAAATAGAAAAAGACCTCCCCCTTAATCCATGGAAGACGTCTTTGTCTCTTTTTCAAGCAATATCAGTATTATATTGCTTATTTAAAATTAGCACAATAGAAAAATTATGTCAAGAAAAAAAATGCCTGATTTTTAGGCGTTTTGAATTATGGAATGAGTTCTAATAAGCTGTGTGCCGCCTGCAAGGCAGTAGCCACGACATAGTGGGCCGTAGGAAGAGGCGTATGATAACCGCTGGTCTGTGTCGTACGCTGCCGGATAACCAGCACATCTACGCCTTCTGATTTTGTGCGTTCGAATAAAATGTTTTTGGGCGGGTTGTTCAGCAGAGAAGCTTTAGCGTTGAAAAAATCTGCTTCCTTTTTCGCGATCAGCACGCAATAAAGATAGGGATAATCCGTCCCCTGCACGGTATTTATGGAAATCTGTATCTGCATGCCGAGAAAATAATCCGGCGCGTTGAGAAAACGAATCATCAAGCGCGCGTCCACAGGCACCCGGCCGCCTTCTTTTGCCAGCCGCGTAGAAAGCATCGGCAGGACCTGGATATCACTGGGCTTAGCCAGCATCTTCGAAATATTCTCTAAAAAATTAATCTTAACGATAAGCTTGTCGCGGGTCAGGTAACTTCTCACCCCGGTCAGCCAATGCGGAATAAAAATTATTGCCGCGTCCCATTTCCAATACGCCGCGGCGCGCCCGGCTCCCCGCATTTCAAGCACAATCCACACGATCAGGACGAAAAACGCCACTGTAGCAAAGACAAACACTCCCAGCGGATTGGTAATATCAAACGCATCCCGATCCCAGGCCCTGAGCTGTTTTTCCTTGCGCCTTATTTTGTCATACTCATCGGGAGTGACCTGTTTCCATTCTTCAGCGGAAGACAATTTCGGAGTCGCCGCGTATCCTTTGATAAGGCTCAGCACCGTACCTAGCGCCAGGAAAACAAGCCCGGCCCAGAAATTAATAAACAGCTGGATAACAAGCCCGCAGATAAAACAGGCAGCGATAATCTGCAGACGCACCAGATACGGCAGATGCTTAAGGACAAAAAAATGGATATCCGCCCGGCGCTGCGGCTCAGGCAACAGTTTCATATCAATACCTCTTCGATATTTTTATCTATTATCTCCGCGTAACCAACCTCCTGCCAATAAAGCGGGCAGCCTCCGTTGCAAACCGCTAAATGCTCGCATTTCTGGCAATGATCATGCGCGAAACGCTTTTTCTGAAAAAACTGAAATTCTTCTCCGGCCCAGACTTCTTTGAATCTGCCTTTTATGGAGAGCATGTTTGCCATGGGCTTCGGGTAACTTGAACACGGCAGGATATCGCCGTTAGGCGCGATACTTAGGAGTCCGTCACATGCCGCGCATCCTTTATTGCCAAGCCCGTGCGCAACCGGATTAAAGATGCAAACCGGTGTGGGTGAATACCACATGAATTCCAATCCGAGCTTACGCGCATAAGCGGCCACATCCAAAACAATATCCCCGATCTGCGAATAACGCAGGAGCGTTTCTTCCTTGTTATCCAGCGCCGCCCCCTGCGGCATAAGCATATTCATGGAAAACTTATCCAGGCCCAGGGATTTAACCAAATCAAGAATCGCTAAAAGGCTATCCTTGTTCAACGCGGAAATAGTCGTGTTCGTATGCACCCTTATGCCTGCTTCCATCAGGTCCTTCAATCCTTCGATTGTCAGGGTAAACGCGCCAACCTTACCGACAATTGTGTCATGCAATCGCGGCTGCGCCGCTTCCAGGCTGACCTGCGCGGAATCAAGCCCGGCTGTTTTTAATTTCTGCGCGCACGCTTTGGTAATTAATGTCCCGTTCGTAATAAGGTTGGTCCACATCCCGCGGGATTTCGCAAATCCAATAAGTTCGGCAAGGTCATCGCGCAATGCCGGCTCTCCGCCGGTAAAGCTGACCGAGGGGATTTCCGCCTCTTCATTTATGATTGTAATTATATCCTGTATCTGCTGTGTGGAAAGCTCTTCCTGAGCATCCTGCTTCGAACACCCGCAGGAGGCATAACAAAACTTGCAGCTAAGGTTACATTGGTATGTCAAAGCAATTTCGCTTAAAACCGGCAGGGTATTAAACGGCAGGGAAAACTCGATTTTTTCCACGGCTTTACGTTCCTGCCGTTCATGATAACATCCACGCAGCACCGCGCGCAAATCGCAGAAAAACTCATGGATATCCCGTGCGATCCTTTCCTTATCCGCGTCCGCATAGGCATCAATAATCGAAAAAACGCCTCCGCCTTGCAATAAGTGTTTAAGCACTTTTAGCCCTTGGCCATTAAGTTTAAACGCCTCATTGGGAATCTTTATCAATAAGCGGTCATATTCGCGCACATGAATATACGGCGCGATATTCCTCACATATTCCTCTACCCAGCCTATCTGCTCGTAATAGCGCATTTTTGTCGCATCCTGAATTTTTGGTTACCAGCGGTAAAAACAGTTAATAAATGTTAAAAATTGAACATTAAGTATTTTCTGTTTTCGGTCCTCTGTCTTCTGTTCTCTCCTCATGAGCTATGAGCTATAAGCTTATGAGCTAATTCAATGTCCGCTGCTGACGCACGCGCTGTGGCACGCTCCATGACACGCGGAATGGCATGCGGAGTGGCACGCGGAATGACACGCGCTATGGCACGCGTCATGACAGACATTCTGCAAAAACGGGCCTTCATAGCATGCCGCGGACACGCGAAACTGCGAAAACCCGTTATTCATCTGCGGGTTTTTCTGTGCTAATTGTTTATCAAGAGATGCCGAACGCTCATAATAATCGCGATGCGCGTACATACCGTGATGATGATAATGATGCCGGTATCCTCCCCAGTAGTAGCCCTCATCGCTGTTTTCCGATTTCGCCTCAAGCATTGCGTCTATACGTTTGCGGTAATATTCTTTGGTTGCTTCCAGGTCGCATGACCATGTCTTTTGGTCAACCCCGGCAGCAAGCGAATGAAACATCTCGTATACCGCGTCCATGGAAATAGCCCCATCCACGCCAACCGCATTATAGAGAATATTTTCATAGGGGTCACTGCTGCGACGCGCTCCGGGCAAACGCTCTACAGCCAAAGGCTCCGTACTTTTAACGTTTACCATAGCTTTGCGTTCCATATTGTTCATCATCATACTCATCAGTTTTGTTAAGGGGATATCCAGCAGAATCCCGGCTTCAAGCGCGGTAAGGTCTTTACATATCTTGCCCGTGCGGCGAAATGTTCCCATCTGTAATTTCGGCGCGGCCCATTCATCCCCTGTCCACTGTATGCGCGCGATACCGTCCTGGGCGGAAAGCATGGAGCAATGCTTGCGCGTCATAATAAACAGCGGGAAAAGACCGAACAGCAACGCGATAAATACAATCAAAAGAATGATATCCGTCATGTCCAAAGGAAACTGCGCGATAATACTGCCCGGAAACAGGCGGTTAAGCATAAATTTTTCCGGCGCCTTGCTTAATTCCGCATCATCTACAGGTTTCATGGACGCGATAGAGTTAAGTTCAAAACAGGCGGAATCGATATAGGTCTGAATCTGAAAATGATACCGGGAGGGTATGTCGCGCCGATGAAATTTTACGCTGAGGATCGGCTCGCCTTGCTTATTAGGTATCGTATTATAATCGATAAGATAGCGCTGGTTGACGTATTTTTCCGTTAAGAATTTAACCTTTTCCAAATCAGCGGCATTAACACTTGAACCCGGCATGGCCACGGGATAATGCACGGTAACCGTTTCATGCTCCAGGGCATCATTCCATTGCACCGGCGCCCAGTTAAACACGGCAAGCCTGCCAAGCCGGCTATCAGTCAGGACAAGATTCCCGCTCTTTTGTAAATCCGCGGCATAGCGGAAAAAACAGGTTATAACTCCATCGCGAAACGATTGTCCGCGGGCAAGAATAATGTCATATTTGCGCGGCGATAATCTTTTTATATCAAGCCCGTAACGCGTGCCGCGTTCGTCCACGGCATAGGCATTAGCGTAATCAAAGGCAGGTTCTTCATTGAAGCCTTCAAAATAAAATCCGTGCAGATTCGCGTTGCGGCATGACCACTGCACGGTATAAGAGACTTGCGCCTTGCCGTCGCGCTCAAGCACAACATCGCTTTCCACAAAACACATGCGGAATCCATCCGCCCTGGCAACACAAGGAAAAACAAAACCGGCAATAACCGCGATAACGATAAAAACGACAAGTCTTTTGAGCATTCTGTTCATCACGCAGAAGTTTTATGCTTTTTTATATTATTCAGATCCCAGCGGGTTCGCTAAATTCCTGTGCAAAGACCCGTCATAGGTCTTTACGTCACTCTCATACTTATCATTATACTTGCGGGAACGAATCTGCTCCGGAAACTTTTTGTCTATAATCACCCAAGCGATAAAGATTGCAATCAATAGAATGATGAATAGGATTAAATCCCATCGTTCTCTTTTTCTTTCTTCCCGCTTTTTCGTTATATTATCCACGGTGGTCGTGCCTCCGCAAAAAATATTATCCGGAAACCTTTCAAGGCCGCGGTGGTTTCAACTTATTTCTTTTCATCTCTTTTTCCCATTCCTTTGCCTGGCGTTGGTACTCCTGCATCGCCGCCTTTAATGCCCTGGCTTCCTCTTCCTCAAGCGCTTTACGGCGCTGCTGCGCTTCCTGCTCCGCCTTCTTTTGCAAGAGCATTATTTCTTCCTCAAGCTTTCGGCGGATCAAATCGGTTTCCCGGCGTGCCTGCTGTTCGTTCTCATTAATTTCCTCTGCCTGTGCCTTTAACAATGCCTCCAGTTCTATATGAGCACGTTCCTGCTCCGCCCGCTGTTCTTCCAAGCCGATAAACGCTTCCTGGCGTGCAAGTTTCTCCTCCACCGATAGATTTTCTTCTCTTTTAGGCTCCTGGGCAAATAATGCGTCCCGCGTAAGCAGCGACAAAAATAATATCATAACCGCAATAGTGGAAATTATCCGTATTCTCTTCATATCTACACTCCCTGCTGTTTTTTATTATAGTTAATCAGCCTCGACTAAGCAACTATATCTTTTAAATTTTTGAGATTCGAAAATAACTTTTGAAAGCTGATAATTGCCGCTGCTACATCCGGATGGGTTACCACCGCGGAGATCGCGCACAACGCGTCCGCGCCGGCGTTAATAACTTCCGGAGCGTTTTCCAGGGTTATGCCTCCAATGGCAACGACAGGAATGGAGGCTATTTTTTTTATCCGGCGGATCAACTCAACCCCGGACGGGTTCCCGGCATCCGGCTTTGTCCGGGTCGCAAATATCGCAGATACTCCGAGATAATCCGCTCCCAGCAATTGCGCGTGTTCGGCCTGTTCCACCGTATGCACCGTCAGGCCGATAATCCTGTCTTTTCCCAGTATTTTTCGTGCCGCCTCATAAGGCATATCCTCTGCGCCGAGGTGCACACCGTCGGCATCAACGGCCAAAGCGATATCGATCCTGTCATTAATAATAAACAACGCGCCCCGGGCAATCTTTCTCAGCGCGAGGGCCTCCGCATACATCTGTTTTACGGTTCTGTCTTTACTGCGGTATTGAATAATCCTTACTTGCGCCTTTACCGCGGCGGATATATCAGAAAGGTTTCCTTTAAGACTCAGCTTGCTGTCCGTTATGAAATAATAGCCTTTCATCCCTTTATCCTCTGCCGCTCGATAACAATACCCTTATCCCGTAGAAGCGTGGAAACATCTTCCTTTGCCAAACTATCGGGAATCATTGAGAATAAGTTGTCGGTCATTTTTTCCGCCACAACATTTCCCCTCAAATACGAAAATCCCTGCTTTGCGTACGCCGTAGATTCATAGCGTACATTGACATTGCAGTTAGCCCAAATAGTCCTTGTTCAGGCTAGAGCGACCGGCTGTTTTCCATAAACAGGTAAGCGAGCATCACAAGCGCCCCTGCCAACACCGCAATCAGGAGATAGTATTCCGGCATCCTTGCCTCCTGCGTTAACACCAACCTGAATATTATTATATAACAAAGGCGAAATATTAACTATAGTTTTGAAATACAGGTGTCGGCTTTAAGCCAAAAGCTATAACCTATGGATTGAAGACTAATTGGCAACACGTCGCTTAACATATCGCACCTTCTACCTATTTTTCTGTCCAATGTACAAATTGCCACAAAATACGCAATTCGTATTTTGTGCTATTATAGATAAATTACGAAACGAATTCAAGCCTTTTTTCTCTAAAAATAAACCTTGCCATAAAAAATAAAACATGCTATCCTGTAAAAAAATTCGGTAAATACGCAATGCGTCTATTATATGTTAGATTGATATAATAAGAGAAAGGAGGATTTAAAAATTAATATTTTAAAAACCTTAATATTGGGAGGGAAAAAATGAAATTAAGAAAATTAGTTACTCTTGTATCTCTTTTAGTTATTCCCGCTATGCTTGCAGGATGTGCAACAATTATGCAAGGCACAACACAAGAAATAGGAATATCAAGTACCCCTACTGGAGCAACAGTAAAAATTAACAATCAAGAAAAAGGCAAAACTCCAATAATTTTAGATCTAAAACGCAAAGATAATCATATCGTTACTATTGAAATGCCTGGGTATATGCCATATGAAGCTACTTTTACAAAAAGTGTTAGCGGTTGGGTTTGGGGAAACATAGTTTTTGGAGGATTAATCGGCCTTGTTGTAGATTTTGCTGCTGGAGGAATTTATAAACTTACACCGACAGAACTAAAAGCAGTTTTGCAGAAAGAAGGAGTAAGTAGTTTATATAGAAAAGATGCTTTATATGTGGCTGTTGTTTTAGAACCAAATCCCAATTGGGAAAAAGTTGGACAACTTCAACCTATAAATTAAAAAATCTAACGAGGCAATACAGTTGACCGTTACCCGCCGCGAAAGCGCGTCGGGCAACGGCAACTGATTTTTGTGTTATAAGAAAAAACTAATTAACGGGGGTAAAAGATGGAAAAAGAATTTAACAAAGAAGACCTTATTAAATCTATCAAGCGTCTAAAATCATCGACTTTTATATTTATTATAAGTTTTACTTTACTCTGGGGCGTTATCGTTTTAGCAAATTATTTCTTAAAAAATAATTTAGGTTTTTTAATTACATCTTTTATAGTTTTAGGTATAGTTGCTGTAGTTAATTTAATATTTTTTCTTACAATTATTTTTAGAATAAGATTTGTTCTGCAAAGAATAGAAAAAGGCAAAAATGCTTTTTTGTGGCAACTTGGGGTATTATTTATTCCCTTTGGAGTATTTTTTCTTCCTTTTATGGTATTAGACAAAGCAAAAGATTACTTAAGATTAAAAGAGAAACAAATAGTTTTATAACAACTCACTACAGCTAACTGGTGAGCACGCGCAAAGCAGTTCACCCCAGTAGCTGAGTTCGGATGTTATAGGAGGAATATATAAATGAAATATATTATTCAAAGCATCTTAATTATAATAATGTTTACATCTACATTAAACGCATCTTCAATTTCACGATTATCTCTATCAGATTTGGAAAAGAAATCTGATTTAATTGTCATTGCAATTGTTGAAAAAGTTGAGGCTAATGGAGATTTAGATACAGTGGACATAAGAATTTCATCCATCTTAAAAGGCGCAATAAAAGAAAAAAATATTAAATTAAGACTTCAGGTTAGAGGAGGATTAAAAGAATGGGATCCAATTTTAACAAAAGGTCAGGCTGGAGTGTTTTTTCTCAAGAAAAGCATTATTGGAGAGTATCGTCTTGCTTATCCTGGAAGCATAAGTGTTTTCAAAAACACAATCTATGAATAAATTTCTATCGACAACCAAATTAAAAAATATTAAAATAAAATCTATAACAAACCAATGAACCGAATTTGAACCCTGGCGGGTTCAAATCGGTTATTTCCACGTTAGAAGGAGATGAAATAAAATGTATAAAAAAATATCTTTAATCATACTATTAGTACTAATAACTTCTTTTGGAGCATTTGCAGATGATATAAATAACATTACCATAGACTTTGACGTATTGCCCTATGATGAAATATATACAATTAAACTAAAGATAAAGAATGCTTCTGAAGAAAACTTATCACTCAATCATCCAGATCTTCAATGCATACAAGCAATCATTGTTATGAATGAATCAGGAAATATTATTCAACCTGAGGGTATTGCAAAAGTAGATCCCAGATGGCAATCTATTATACTTAAGTCAGGACAAGTATTTGAATATTCGATTTCAAAGCAACGTCTTGATTTGGCGAAAGGAAAAGAACTTAGTTTTCCTTTTCTTACTGGAACTAGTCTCTTTGGTTATGCTTTAGAAAAAGGCAAGACATATCGAATTATCGTTGTGTATCGTCCATATGGCAAAGAAAAAGAAGGCATCTGCAGCAAAGAAAAAATAATCGAACTAAAATAAAAACTTCTAACAATTCGCTCAACCTGACTTTTTCCGCTGCGCGAAAAAAGCAGGTTAGCTCAAGCGTTAGAACAAAATAAGGAGAAATAATAAATGGCGACAAAAGGACAATTTACAGGAATGCGGGGCGTTTATCTTGTTGCGGCTGAATTATCTAAATTAAGACTTATTGCTTCTCCAACATCAAGAAGCGCAATAGGAGCAGATATTCTTGCTACAGATGAAGAATGTAAAAATACTTACTCTATTCAAGTTAAAACAAACGCTACAACTTTCAATTTCTGGTTATTGAATAAAGATTCAAAAAAGCTAAAATCCCCTACCTTTATATATGTATTCGTAAATTTAAGAGACAAGAAGAATTTGACCGAATTTTTTATTGTTCCGAATTGCATTGTATCTGAAAAAATGCACATAGAAAAAAATGGTGAAAGCACTTGGTATTCCTTTTCTTATGAAGACGCAAAACAATATGAAAATAATTGGGATATTTTTAAAAAATAAAGTTCTAACAAACCAATCCAGGTAATTTTATTCCGCGGCAAAGCCGCTCCATAAAATACCTGATTTTTATGTTATCCATAAAAACATAAAAAATAAATGACAAAGATATTTACGCGACGAACAAACCGAATACCTCAACATGATTATTCCCAACCGGGATATTATTACGTAACAATTTGCACGGAAAACCGTAATTGTATTTTTGGCGCTATTGAAAATGGGCAAATGATAT
>JAHIOQ010000139.1 GCA_018895275.1 Candidatus Omnitrophota bacterium | reverse complement strand
TTCGAAGTGAATGCCGTTCATCTTTTTCTTGCCGATAACGCTTCGCCCTTTTCTTCTAATAACGAGAAGGTATTTATACAAACAGTCAGTGACGAGGACATTATCGAAATTCTTAATAAA
Organism: Candidatus Omnitrophota bacterium; assembly: GCA_018895275.1. Taxonomy (GTDB): domain Bacteria; phylum Omnitrophota; class Gorgyraeia; order B26-G9; family B26-G9; genus JAHIOQ01. The sequence goes on along the minus strand of JAHIOQ010000139.1, from coordinate 13,135 downwards.
AGAATGGGTGTTTACGCAGAACCCATAAAAAAGGAAATTGAACTTATTGCCAAGTGGTCAGGAGGAAACCCGCGGCAGGCGATTCGTCTTCTTACTCATTATCAGTCAGCAAGAAAAAATAAAGCATTAGATAAAACTGGAAGATTAGCGAACGCAATTAAAAGAACAACTGATGACTTATTTGCATATTCAAATAAACCTTCCTCCGATTTAATCAAAACGATTCTAAAAGACAAGAAAATTGAAACATCTTTTCTTAACTTGCCTGGAGATAAAGAAACCGCTCAAGAGTCTCTTTATTGTAAGTGGATATTTATTACACAAGGGCCTACTAATGGATCATGGCCTGCTATTGTGAATCCGTTGGTAAAACCATTTTTCGAAAATGAAAAAAGTATAATGGTGGAACCTGAGCAAAGGCTTTTATCTCAATATGCTGAAATAAATGGAATGAGCACAAGCGGACTTGGTTTCAATATGCTTGAGGATGATAATTCTCAAAAAAGTGCAGACAAAATCTTGCAAGACTTTTTTTCCATGGGCATAGAAAAGCCACTATCTCTAAAACTTACAGAAATATTAGATATAATAAGTGCCGCGCTTCTTTCAAATGACAGAAAAGACAGAATTATCGTTGGGTTTAAGGACGAAAATATTCTTAATGCTGCTCGTGTATGGACAAAGTCTGAAAGATTTTTGGGAAATTGATGAATATCCACCAAACCCTAAAAGTAATGGAATTATTACTGCTGAACTCACTTGCATTGCATCGTTAAATATGGCATTAAGTTATAGCATTAAAAATATTACGAAGTTTGCAGTAACTTTCTCACCGTTTTTAGATAAAAATTATAAATTATGGATACATGATGTGGATGGTTATTACTTTGTGTTTCCTGAACGGCGGGATTACTGCCGGTTATGAGCATTTTCATGAGTGGAAGCGTTTGTCGGAATCCGATCCGGGTGTAGTGGATATGGAAACGCTTTTGAAGGGTGTTTGCGACAAGAGAAATTTCATGGATATCTTTGAAAACTTCATTACCTATGATGATTCTACCGGCAAACAGATAAAGGTGCTGGCGAAAAATCACCAGTATCTGGGCGTTAATCAGGTCATTAAAGCCCTGAATGATCCCCATAGAGTCAAAGGAAAACTCGGCGTTTTCTGGCATACACAAGGAGCGGGCAAAAGTTATTCCATGGTGTTTTTTACCAGCAAGGTGCATCGAAAAATCGGCGGCAATTATACTTTCTTGATATGTACAGATCGTGATGATCTTGAAATGAAGGCTATACCAGGCGCGATGACATTATTGTGATCACCGATGAAGCGCACCGCACTCAATACGGGACCTTGGCGCTGAATATGCGCAATGCCTTGCCAAACGCCAACTTTATCGGGTTTACGGGCACGCCGTTATTTACAAACGATCAAATCACGATGCAGGTCTTTGGCGATTATGTTTCCACGTACGATTTTCAGCGGGCAGTAGAAGATAAAGCGACCGTACCGCTCTATTACGATTCGCGGGGCGATACTTTGGGCGTAGCCACCAATGATATTAATGAGCGCATTGCCGAAAAACTGGAAGAAATTGAAATTAGTGATATTGATGTAAGTCAGCGCCTGCAAAAAGAACTGAGGCGGGATTATCACATCATCACCGCGGAAAAACGGCTCAATCAGATTGCCAAAGATTTTGTCGAGCACTACACCACTTCATGGGAAACCGGTAAGGCGATGTTTGTGTGCATTGATAAACTCACCTGTGTGCGGATGTATGAATTGATCAGCCAATACTGGGAGCAAAAAGCAGAGGAAACAGAAGAATCCTGGAAAATGGCAGCGGGAGAAGAAAAGGATTATCTTTCTAATCAGCTCATCTGGATGAAGGAAACAAAGATGGCAGTAATTGTTAGCGAAGAACAAGGTGAGGTTGAGAAGTTTAAAAAATGGAAATTCGATATAACGTCTCACCGGCGTCTGATGAAAAACGGTTTTGAACTCTCCGATGGAACGCGAATCGATGTAGATTCTGCTTTTAAAAAAGAAGAACACCCATTTAGAATTGCCATTGTCTGCGCGATGTGGTTAACCGGGTTTGATGTGCCGAGTTTGGCAAACCTCTATTTGGACAAACCGCTTAAAGCTCATACGCTGATGCAGGCGATTGCCCGCGCCAACCGAGTTAATGGTGATAAAAATAACGGTCTTATTATTGATTATTGAAGTTTGTGGAAGAGCTGGATGAGGAAGAAAGTCGAGCAATGCGAGAGGGGCTGGATGAGGAGACTCTGGCTATTTATGACCTTTTGGTTAAACCGGATTTAAACCCCCAGGAAATCCAAAAGATAAAGAAGGTAGCCAAAGAACTGCTAAAAACACTGAAAGAAAAATTAAAAGGTCTGTATAAGTGGCAAGAGAGAGAGCCTACAAGAGATGGGGTGAAAGTATTAATACGAAATTTTTTGTGGGATGAAGCCAGCGGCTTGCCCGTAGAGCATTATACTCAAAACGATGTAGATAAAAAGACGGAAGCTGTTTTTTATCATGTCTATCGGGCATATCCGTCAATACCATCGCCATATTACTCAACTGTTGAGAATTAAGCCGAAAGTTATCCTTAGCAAATTTGCGCTTCCCGTTTTCCTTTATACCAGTCTTATTTTGTGATAAAATAATAATCTATGCATTATTTGAACGAACAAAACATATTTTTATTTCTAGTCCAGATTGTAATTCTTCTAGGTTCAGCTAGGGGATTAGGCGAGTTATTTCGAAAATGGAAACAGCCGCCGCTTACCGCTGAAATTCTGGTAGGTATATTTTTAGGCCCTTCCATTCTAGGCAGGTTCCTGCCGTTTTGGCATCAGGCGATTTTTCCTAACGATGTTATTCAGCAAAATATGCTTGAGACGGTAGCATGGATAGGGGTTTTGTTTCTTTTATTGGAGACGGGCCTGGAAATCGATTTTGCCTCTGCTTGGCGGCAAAGAGGCGACGCCTTAAAAATTGCTATATCGGATGTTATCATACCGATGGTTATCGCTTTTATCCCGTGTTTTTTTCTTCCAGACTACTATTTAGCAAATCCAGAGCAAAGATTGCTTTTTGCTATTTTTATGGCGACGGTAATGACGATAAGCGCTATGCCTATTACAGCGCGAGTGCTGCATGATTTAAACCTTTCTAAGACTGATCTTGGTTTTCTGATAATGTCGGCATTATCCGTTAACGACATTATCGGATGGTTAATTTTTACTTTAGTATTGGGATTTTTCACACAAGCGAGTTTAGGCCTTGCGAAAGTTTTCATTATTGCAGGGGCAACGGTCGGCTTTACGGCGGTTTGCCTTACGGTTGGCAGGAAACTTGCGGATAAAGTAATTACAGGGATAAAAGTCAGAAAAATGCCTCAGCCGGGAGTTCCGCTTACATTTATCTGTGTACTCGGCGCGTTATGCGGGGCTATAACTCAGAAAATAGGTGTCCACGCTTTGTTCGGATTTTTTATCGCCGGCATAATGGCGGGAGGGTCGCGCGCCCTTTCTGAGAATGTGCGGCAGGTAATTTCTCAGATGGTCTACGCTATATTTGTACCGCTTTTTTTCGTTAATATAGGATTGAAAGTAGATTTTTTTAAGAATTTTGATATTTTTCTTGTTTTGCTTATAAGCGGTATTGGTATTTCGGGCAGATTTTTGGGGGCATGGCTTGGTGTTAATCTTACTAAGTTATCAAAAACAAATCGCTTGTCTATAGCCATTGCGCATACCCCTGGGGGGGCGATGGAAATAGTTGTGGGCTTGCTCGCGTTAGAATATAATCTCATCACAGAGCCCGTGTTTGTAGCTATAGTTTTTGGCGCGTTGATATCTTCCGTTATTCTCGGGCCCTGGTTTAATTATTCCATAAAAAGGCGCAAGGAAGTAAGTGTTTTAGAATATTTTTCCGCCAGGGGTATTCTTGGAACGATAAAACATAATGAAAGGAACAGTGCTATTCAAGAACTTTGCGAGCTTGCGGGTAGTCAGGAGGATATGCCGGAAGCGGAAAGTGTTTACGAGGCAGTTGTAAAACGTGAAAACGAGATGGGCACAGCGGTTGAAGAAGGGATTGCCGTTCCGCATGCCCGGTTGCCTGAGCTGAAAAGACCGGTTATATTATTCGGAAGGTCTTATGGCGGGATTGAATGGAATTCGCCTGACGGAAAACCGGCGCGTTTTATATTCTTAATTTTAACTCCAGAGAATGACTATGATTCACAGGTTCAGATATTAGGTTTTATTACTAAAACTATGAGCGATGGAAAAATAAGAGATGCGATTATACACGCTGAAGATAAACATGCGATTTGGTCTATTTTTCAGAAAATATTTGCATCCAAGCATGTCTCAAAAAACAAGAAAAAATCTTGCAAATGAATCTGATTTTGATAATATAAGCATAAAACTATACTTCTAATAACTAGAGTTAAGCCATGGCTATAGAAACACCATATTATTTAATCGATGAGCGGAGGTTGCTGCGAAACCTTAGGATAATTAAGCGCGTCAGGGATTGTTCCGGCGCGAAATCCGTATTGGCGCTTAAATGTTTTTCGACATGGAGTGTTTTTGACCTGATGAAGGAGTATATGGACGGGACGACCTCGAGTTCTCTTTTCGAGGCGCGCCTGGGCCATGAAAAATTCGGCAAGGAAGTGCATGCCTACGCGGTTGCTTATTCGAAAGAAGACGTGAAAAGCGTTAGCGGATTTGCCGATAAAATAATCTTTAATTCCGTGTCGCAGTTGGAGATGTTTTCCGCTTACGCCCGCGGTTGTAAGCTGGGGCTGAGGCTGAATCCTCAAATAAGTTATTCTCATTTTGATTTGGCGGATCCGGCGCGTAAATTTTCCCGGCTGGGAGTAATCGGCAGGAGATTGCCGCTAAAGGTACTTTCCCTGCTCAGCGGGGTGATGTTTCATTTTAATTGCGAGAACGATGATTTTGAGAATTTTTCAAAAAACCTCGATGGTATTGCTCGCAGCTACGGGGATGTGCTGAAGCGCATGGAATGGGTAAGCTTAGGAGGCGGTCTTTATTTTACGAAGGAAGGATATCCGGTCGATAAATTCTGCGAAAAGTTAAAAGGGTTTGCCGCGCGTTTTGATGTGCAGGTTTATCTGGAGCCGGGAGAAAGCGCGATTACCCAGTCGGCGGAGTTGGTGACCACGGTGCTGGATATCGTGCGTAACAAGATTGATATAGCGATCGTCGATGCCTCTATCGAGGCGCATATGCTGGATCTGTTGATTTACAGGCTTGATGCCAGGATGAAAGATTCCGGGAAAGGCCGCTTTAAATATATGGTTGCCGGGAATTCCTGCCTGGCAGGGGACATATTTGGTATTTACAGGTTTAAATCACGCTTAAGGATCGGCAGTATAATTAAATTTATAGATACTGCCGGGTATACGATGGTTAAAAAGAATTGGTTTAACGGCTTGAGAATGCCCGCGATTGCCGTAAAACGGCTCGACGGATCCATTGATGTGGTTCGGCGGTTTGGATATAATGATTTTGTAAGTAGTTTAGGATAAGCAAACCCCGTTACATCCCCGTAAAGGAGTGGTTTTTTATGGTAGTGGAAATGAAAAAAAACGTATTGATTGTCGGTGCCGGAGGCGTGGCCCATGTCGCAGGGCATAAATGCGCGCAGGAAAACGATATTCTAGGCGATATCTGCATCGCGTCCAGGAAGCAGTATAAATGCGACGCGATAATCGACAGCGTCAAAAGGAAAAATCATGTTAAAGACAAGACGAAAAAGCTTTATTCGCGGCAGATGGATGCCCTGGATGTTCCGGCAACAATAAAGCTTATTAAGGAAACGAATTCGCAGATTGTCATTAATCTTGCCCAGTCGTACGTAAATATGTCTTTGCTGGAGGCCTGTATCCAGAGCGGCGTAGCTTATCTGGATACGGCAATACATGAAGAACCGAACAGGGTTTGCGAGGACCCTCCCTGGTATGCCAACTATGAATGGAAAAGAAAAGACCGTTGTAAAGAAAAGGGGATTACGGCTATTCTCGGCGCGGGGTTTGACCCGGGAGTGGTTAATGCCTACTGCGCCTTGGCAGTGAAACACCATTTCGATAAGATCGATACCATAGATATAATGGATGTCAATGCCGGAAACCACGGCAAGTATTTTGCCACCAACTTTGACCCGGAAATAAACTTACGTGAGTTCAAGAAGGTCTGGACCTGGATCGGCCGCAAGTGGGTGATGGAAAAGGTTCATTCTATAAAGATGTTTTATGATTTTCCGGTTGTCGGCAAACTGCCGGTTTACCTGAACGGCCACGATGAAATTCATTCTCTCTCTAAAAATATCGATGCCGACAGTGTCCGTTTTTGGATGGGGTTTAGCGACCACTATATTAATATTTTCACGGTGCTGACTAATTTAGGGCTGACCTCGGAAAAGCCGATAAAGACAGCGGAAGGGGTTGAGGTTGTGCCGTTGAAAGTCATAAAAGCGATTCTGCCTGACCCGCTATCCCTGGCCCCCAGCTATACGGGGAAAACCTGTATCGGAAATTTTGTGAGAGGCAAAAAAGACGGTAAGAAAAAGCAGATTTTTATTTATAACACCTGCGATCACGCCGATAGTTATAAAGAGGTAGAGTCGCAGGCCATATGCTATACCGCCGGCGTGCCTCCCGCAGCCGCGGCAGTACTTATCGCCAAAGGCAGTTGGGATGTTAACACCATGGTTAACGTCGAGGAGCTTGATCCGGATCCGTTTATCGCCTTGCTTGATAGAATGGGATTGCCGACGGTAGTGCAGGAGAATCCGGCGCCGCTCGAGGAAAGTGTGAGGGTGAGATAAAGCAGAGGCTTATGCTAATAACAGGACTTTGCTAGAAATGGATAAACACAGATGTTTAACATCAAGACTCGTAAACGGAGATATTACCTAAAAAAACTCTGTGATCTTTGCCAGCCTCGCCGCCACAGAGAAGCATATCTAAAGATGGCTAGGCGGGTGGCTCTGTGTGAGAATATAAAATTTATCCACATAAACCAGAACATCCAGATCAGCCGGTTGCAATAAATATCTGTTGCTCAGGGAATATCGGGAAAACAGGTTTTCTTCGAAAACGGAGTTTCGGTCCTTTATGATTATAAGAAAAATGTATTTGTTTTTCTCAAGGCCGCGGGAAGAAAGGTTCCAGTGTAAATGGAAAGAGGCGTTTGTTTTGCTGTGAAGTTTCAAGAGGATTTGGAAATAATAGGTTAGGTCGTCATACCAGTCTTCCGAAAACCTGCCGGATGATGTCGTAATATCAAACAGCCCTATCTTTTTATCAGCAGCAGCATTATTATTCATGGATTCCATGATTTCCTGCGCGATCCGGTTGTAATTTGCCGGTACAGGTTTATGCGCGCTAAGAGATTCCTTTATCAGGCCGGGGTAAGGGGTGTAGGGAGCGAAGACATAAGAATAGATAAAAAACTGCGTAACGGCAATAATCATGATCACGGCTGCCAGAAAGTTTTTTAAGTGTTCTTTTTTAATGCTCATGATTTGACAGGCGCTGATTATCGCTGCGGCGGGTAAAGCCGGTGCGTAAAACCTGCCCCATTTCCGCGGTAAAAGCGTCAGTAAAAAGTATGATAGGAAAATCCAGAGGAATAATAAGGGTTTTTCCCTGCAGCCTTTGTCTCGCGCGTAAAGGATAAGGCTTATGAGGAAAATAATAAATAAGAAGGGTGAAGCCGAATCAAATAATTGGAATAGATAAAAAGAGAAACATCTTAGATTAAGCCCCCGGTCCGAAAATTGGGTGCAAGGGCAGGAATCATCCGGTGAGGCAAAGATAAAAAGGTCATCCTTTGCCTTATCGGCGTTACCGACAAAGTTTTTTGAATAGGTTGTCAGGGTAATGCGCATTTCCTGAAGCGTTTCAGTGATACCGGAACTTAGATGCGCGTAGTTGTCGTAAATTATGGTTACGGACAGGAGCATGATTATGACGCAGAAAAACAGGTTTACTGTTCTTAAAGTAGCGCTTTTGTCTTTATATCGGATGATTGCATAGGCTGAATAGATCAATCCGCCGCAGATAAAAAACAGGAATAGGGGGTGAATGATCAGGCCTAAAAATCCGGTAATCCCCAGGATTATGGAGTATTTCGTGTCTTTAAAATTTTTGCTTTTTATCAGTAAATAATATGCGGCGCAGACAATAGCGGTCAAGGCAATAACCGGGCTGAATTTTCTGGAAAGCCCATAGACCATGGGGTAGAAAGAAACGAGAAATGCGGCAAAAAGGCCGGTTTGTTCATCCTTTAGGTTTTTGCCGATTAGATAAGTAAATAAAATTATCAGGAAAAGATAGATGATGTTCAGGGGTTTCAGGCTTAAAAAATTTATGTTAAATAAATCGGCAAGATTGGCGGAAACAGCGGCATAAGTACTAGGGATTCCTGATGTTACTTTTGTCTTGACCTGGGCAATCCGGGATATTTTCGCGTGCGTTAACGAAGCGTTATTGTTTTGGCTGAAAATTTCAAAGGCACGCTGGAGGTGAAAGACGGTTTCACAGCCAAGGTATTGATTTCCATCCTGTGAGAACCATATAAGATTGTTAACAAGATGGAATAGAATTATGATTAATAATAAAAATGGCCCGAAGCGGATTTTGTTAAACACGGGTATTATTATATCAAATAAGCCGGGTATTTCAACGAAAATCAGCTAAATTCCAATATTCAATAATCGATAAACAATATAGTTGTGTGTTGACAATTCTTTGTCCCAGCCATACAATAAGGTTTGTTTGCTTCAATAAGCGGGGAGAGAAGGAGCGGGTTTCTTTATGGAAAAAAATCCTGTTAAAATCGCGCTGGCTTTAGGCGGCGGAGGCGTGCGCGGCCTGGCGCATATCGGAATTATTAAATCGTTGCAAAAAGACATACCGTTGTCGATGATTGCCGGAACGAGCATGGGGGCGATGGTCGGAGCATACTATGCTTTGCATGCCGAGGTCGCGACTTTAGAGAAAAAAATAATAAAAATTATCGAAAAAAAAGATATTAAAGAGATAGAACGGATGATCGGCAGTGACAACCCCGGAGGAGAAAAAAAACTTATAGTGCAGACCTTGCTTACCCTGGTAAAAAGGATATATTTATTGAATCTGCGGGCAATTAAAAGATGGGTATTCAGCGGAAAGGAAATTTACTGGGTTTTCGATGAGCTCGGCCTTAACGTGGATTTCAACCAGGTGAAGATTCCTTTTTGCTGTATGAGCGTTGACCTGCGCACGGGTGATGATATTATGCTTAACGAAGGCAACATTAAGGAGGCGATTCTCGCCTCTACGGCTTTGCCCGGGGTATTCCCGCCGCTTAAAAAAGGAAACCGCCTGCTTATCGACGGAGGCATTACCGGCAGTGTGCCGGTTGCCGCGGCGAAATCCATGGCAGCGGATATTGTTATCGCCGTGGGCGTGGAAGCCAGGGTTGATTATAATAAAATATTGGGAAACGGCCTGGATATGATGTTTCAGGCGGATGCTATCCGTGCGGATAAATTAACCGGGCTCAGGATGAAAGAAGCGGATGTGCAGATTTATCCGGAGGTATGGCATATTAGCTGGGCGAGTTTTTCCCGCGCGCGGGAATGTATCAAAGCGGGTGAAGAAGCCGCGGAAAAGGCAAAGCCGCAGATATTTGAGTTGATAAGAAAGAAAAGGCGAGAGAAGGCCTGGAGGAAAATATTTTCGCTTGGCTGGGGCGCTAAGAAAGGATAAAAATGGCAAAAAAGATTATTCTTATCGTTTCAATTGTTTTGGCGGTATTGATTGCCGCTATAGCCGCGGTTGTGTTTTATTTGAACAATGTTTACGTTCCGAAGCATTTAAAACCGTTGGCCATAGAATTAGCTGAAAAGTCTTTGCAGAAAAAGGTAAGTATTGAAAAGGCGGTTTATTTTCCTTTTCGGGGCGTGGTTTTTTCCGGGATTAAAATCATGAACCAGGATGCCACGCCTTTTTTAGAGATTGAGAAAATAGATTTAAACCTTAAGTCATTACCGAAAATAAAGGGCGCGCAGGTATCGGCGCAGGCCCGGCTTCTTGTTCAGGGAATTGTCTTCCGGCAGCAGCAATTAACCGTAAAGGGCAGCAGTAATGTTGAGGTTGATATTTTGACCGATAAGAAAGAAAAATTGAACTTTACGGCAAGGGCAATGCTGGATAACCTGGAGGTCCTGGGGCTGGGCGTTATCACGGACATTAACCGCATTAGCGGTACGATTGTCTGTACACAGGATTCTTTTTCCAGCGAGAAGATCAGCGCGTTTATCGGCGCTCAGGAATTGGCGGTTATCTTTGCCGGTACCTATGATACCAAAAGCGTTCAGCTTAAGCAGTTTTCCGCGGTTTACGGAAAAACCAGCCTTGTCGCGCACGGGCAAATATCCGATATGCAGAGCCTGCAGATGGATGCGGTTGCCGAAGCTGCGCTTGATTTGCCGGATGTCGGTAAGATAGTTTCCGCCATACCGCTGCCCGCGTTGTCCGGGGTGTGTAATATTAAGGCAGCGCTGCAGGGGCCGTTAACCAATCTGGAGACATTGACGGCAAACGCGCAGTTAAGCATGTCCGCGGCCGGGGTGGATAAGATTAAATTTTCCGATTTTAAGGCAAATGCGGAATTAAAAGAAGGCACGGTGTATTGCCCGCTTTTAAAGTGTGTTTTTTATGAAGGCAGCATAAACGCTACGGCAAAGATGGGGATTCTTTTTGCGGATTTGCCCATGGAATGCGTTGTAGATGTGGAACAGGTTAAGGTTGAGCCGTTGATAAAAGATTTTATCGGCCAGGAATTAGGCGCTGGCGTGCTGAACGCGCATGCCGGATTATCCGGAAGTATTATCAATCTGAAGACGCTGGCCGGTTCGGGATGGTTTAAACTGCTTGATGCGCAGCTGAAAGTGCCGGCAAGGTTTGAAGATATCGCAAAGGCGATAAATTTGCCGCGGCTGTCGCAGATGATTATTACCAAGGCCTCGGCAACATTCAATATCGCCTCCGGTAAAGTGGAAACGCAGGATCTGGTATTGCTTTCAAAGGTGGCGGAGGTTAACGGCAAAGGATGTGTCGACCTCGACCAGAATGTTGATTTTGAGCTGCGGTTTAAGCTTGCGCAAGGCATAGAGGAAAGCTCCGATAACCTCGCGCAATTGTCAAATATTGTTTCGCAAATCACGGGGATAAAGATATATGATAAGATAACGCAGCTGAAATGGAAACCGATTCTCTCTGTCGGAAAAGATGTTGTTAAAGATGTAGTTACCGATAAGATAACAAGTGAAGTTGAGAAAAAATTAAAGGAATTGATTCCCGGCGGGGCCGAAGACGGCACAGCCGCGGAAAAACAGGAAATAAAACAACAGATACAGGAAGGCCTGAAGCGGCTATTTAAAAAATAACCGGCTAACCACGGATTTAAAATGTCTTTCCGGAGAAAACCACGTATTTTTATTCATAACGCCCGCCTTGTAACGCATGATGCGGTTGTGAAAGACGCCTGGGTTTTGATTGGTAACGGGATTATCGAGGCAACCGGGACCGGCCGGAAATCCGTTCCCAAGGGAGCGGCGCTTCTCGATGCGGGGAATAATTATCTCGCGCCCGGGTTTATCGACTTGCACATACACGGCGATGCCGCGGAAATATCCCTGCGGCAGGCCCGATATGGGACAACCGCTTTCCTTTTCGCGATACATACCGGCGCTATGGAAGGGATTAGCCGTGCTCTGCAGCGGATGAAGGAAGCAGCGCAGCCGGGAGCGCGATGTTTAGGCGCGTATCTGGAAGGGCCGTTTATCAGCAAAGATATGGCCGGCGCGCAGCCGAAAAAATTTATTATTACTCCGCAAAAAAACGCGGCGCGCAGACTATTGCGGATTATCGGCAGTGATGTAAAGATAGTCACCGTTGCCTGTGAATTGCCGGGAGCGCTGTCTTTTATTCGAAGTTTAAGGAAGAGAAATATTGTCGCGGCGCTCGGGCATACGAATGCCTCCTACGAACAGGCGCGCAAGGCGTTCAGCTGCGGCATAACGCACGCAACACATATGTTTAACCGCATGAGCGGGATTTCCAGCCGGGAACCCGGGGTAAGTACGGCGCTTATGCTTGATGATACCCTGACTACGGAGGTAATTGCCGACGCAAGACATGTGCATCCGGCGCTGCTGCGGCTGCTGGTGAAAAACAGGCCTAAAGATAAAATCGTGCTGGTTACGGATTCCGTAGGGGCAATGGGTGATGATTCTTTGAAAATGATAAATGGTGTTTTTCGTATGAAAGACGATACAATAGCCGGAAGTAACTTAAATATGGCAAAGGCGGTTAAAAATATGGTAAACTTAACAGATGTTTCTTTGCCCGATGCCGTACGCATGGCAAGCGCTAACCCGGCAAGGGTTATCGGGCTGGATAAAAAAATGGGAAAGATCAGCAGAGACTATGATGCCGATCTTATTATATTTGATGAAAGATTCGATATGCAAATGACAATGGTTAAAGGGGAAATAGTTTATGTGCGGGATTGTCGGATATGTGGGCGATAAAAGCGCGGCAGCGATACTGCTTGAAGGATTAAAAAATCTGGAATACCGCGGTTATGATTCCGCGGGAATCGCGGTTTTGGATGCGGCGAAAAATAGTATTTTTCTGTTTAAAAAAGAGGGAAAGCTCAGCTCCTTGACAAACGGCCTTAGCGGCCGGGAAATAACCGGAGGCCTGGGCATCGGGCATACGCGCTGGGCTACGCACGGCGAACCGAATGAGGCCAACGCGCATCCGCATTACGGGAATACGCGCGACTTTATGGTCGTGCACAACGGGATTATTGAAAACCATCAGGAACTAAAGTCAAAGCTGATAAAAGAAAAGCATGTATTTACTTCCCAGACCGATACCGAGGTTATCGCGCATCTGATCGAAAAGTTTTATAAAGGGGATTTGAAAAAGGCGGTCTTGTCTACGGTGAAATGCCTGCGGGGCAGCTTCGCGATTGGGGTAATAAGTATTTATCATCCGGGAATACTTGTTGCCGCGCG
>JAHIOQ010000138.1 GCA_018895275.1 Candidatus Omnitrophota bacterium | reverse complement strand
TTCGGCGCGAATATCGGTACGACAATTACGGCCCAGATTATTGCCTTCAAATTAACCGATTACGCTTTGCCGGCGATTGGCATAGGTGCCTGCCTTTATTTATTTGTCAATAAGCGGTTCTGGAGGTATTTAGGGTTGTTTATGCTTGGGTTCGGCATTCTTTTTTTAGGCCTGAAAATCATGACCGGTGTCGTGAGCCCGTTAGCCGCGGATCCCGTGGTGCGGGAATTTTTTATCCGCTACAGCCATAATCCGTTTTTAGGGATAATAACCGGTGCTGCCGTAACCGCTTTGTTCCAGAGTTCGAGCGTGACGACCGGTATGATTATTACCCTGGCTTCTATAGGCTTGTTCGACTTACAGGCCGCTATCCCGCTGATCTTCGGCTGCAATATCGGTACGTGCGTAACGGCAATTCTTGCTTCTTTAGGCACGACGATTTCCGCGCGCCGGGCGGCGCTGGCGCATGTTTTTTTTAACATGTTTGCGACAATTATCTTTTTGCCGACATTGCCCTATTACTATAAAATAATCATGTTTACTTCCAATGATATCGCGCGCCAGGTTGCGAATGCGCATACATTATTTAACGTATTGGGCACATTGATTTTTATTCCGTTTGCCGGCGTGTATGCAGCGGTGGTCACAAAGATTTTGCCGGGAAAAGATGTGATTATCGATACACAGGCAAAATATCTTGAAAAGCATCTGCTGAATACTCCGCACGCGGCGTTTGGCGCGGCGATAAAGGAAATGGTGCGCATGGCGGATATAGCCATGAGCATGCTGCGGGACGTGATGAAAGGATTTTTTGATACGGATTCCAAGTCGCTTGAACTGGTGCCGAAAAAGGAAGTAGCCGTGGATAACCTGCAGGAGGCGATTGCGAATTATCTTATGGAACTGATGCAGAAAGAAATGATCCCGGAGATTGCGAATAAAATTCCTGCCTTGCTGCACAGTATCAATGACATAGAAAGAATCGGCGATCACGCGGAAAACCTCATGGAGTTGTCCGAACGCAAGATATCTTTAGGGCTGCCTTTTTCCCCGGATGCGCAAAAAGAATTACAGGAGATGTTTTCTTATATACAAAAAATGGGCGATATAACAATCCGCTCTCTGGATACGGACAGTGTCGACGATGCGAAAATGGTGCTTGACCTGGAAAACCGCGTTAATAAACTTACACAGCAGTTGCGGGAAAATCATATCAACCGTCTTTCTCGCGGCAGATGCACGGTGCTTTCCGGGATAGTGTTTCTTGATATGATCAGCAATTTTGAAAAGATCGGTGATCACCTGACGAATATAGCTCAGGCGGTCTCCGGAAAACTGCATTGGGAAAGCACCGCGCATCATTGAAATATTGATAGTGTTTATACCGGCGCAGCTATCGGATAAAAAGAGAATATTTTGGGCATGATGAAGAAGAATAATCGAAAAAAAGTAAGCATGACCGCGCTTTTCGTTCCGGAAATCCGTGCGCTTTTGGCGGAGAAGAATTTTTCCGAAGTTAAGGCATTGTTGTCTAAAATTCCTTCCGTTGATGTCGCGGAACGCTGGCATAATTTTTCCGACCAGGAAAAGGTACTTATTTTTAAGCTGCTGAGCATCCGTTTGGCTGTAGAGGTTTTTGAGGCGCTTAAATTCGAAGACCAGTCATTTCTTTTGAATAACCTCGACAACGTCAACATTTCCCAGGTATTGAACGAGATGTCTCCCGATGACCGCGCCAACCTGTTTAAGGACCTGCCGCCGAAAGTAATAAAGAAGTTTTTCAAGCTGATGAAAAAAGAAGAGGTCGAAGACGTGCGCGAGCTGATGACCTACGAAGAGGGGACTGCAGGCGCGGTAATGACGACGGATTATGTGGAGTTGAGAAAGGAAATGACGGCGCGCGCGGCAATCCTGAAATTGCAGGATACGTTGAGCTTTGACGACGACCTTGATATCAGTTCCATATATGTTACGGATAATGAGCACCGTTTGCTGGGTATTGTTGAGCTGCAGGATTTAGTGAAAGCGCCGGCAGATATGCTTATCAAAGATATTATGGAAAGCACTGATTTTATAAAAATTAACGAATACGCGCCGAACGAGGAAGCCGCCCAGATATTTAAACGCTATGATTTGATTGATGCGCCGATTGTTGATGATAATGATGAGCTTATCGGTGTGATTACGGTCGACGATATTGTCGACATTATGGACCGGGAAGCGACGAAAGAAATTTATGAAGTCGGAAAGATGACCGCCGGAGAAGGGAAAATCATCCGCTACGCTACGGCAACGGTAAAGGAGCTTGTCAGCCGCCGTGCCGGGTGGCTGATGTTTCTTTTGGTCTTTGACTTTCTCACCGGTACGGTATTGAAGACTTTTCAGCATACCTTGAGCAATGTGGTCGCGCTTGTCTTTTTTATCCCGATGCTCCTGGATACCGGCGGTAATGCCGGAGCGCAGAGCTCAATTACGGTTATCCGCGGCCTGGCTACCGGTGATGTTACCTTTGACAATTTCAAAAGAGTAATTAAAATAGAACTTCTTTCCGCTGTGTTTATGGGGATTATCGTCGGCGTCATGGCTTTCGTGCGCGCGGTTTTACTGCAAAGCGATATGCTGGTTGCCGTTGTCGTCGGAATGACGATGTTTTTAATCGTATTGCTGGCGATTTGTATGGGAATATCTTTGCCGCTGCTTTCGAAAAAATTCGGGCTGGACCCGGCAGTACTTGCCGGCCCGATCACCACAAGCGTCGTTGATGTTATCGGATTGATTATATATTTTAAGGTCGCGCAGATGCTTTTGCCGGCTTTACAGTAGGGTATATTTGAAGGAGAGCCGATTCATGGAAAATATGGCAAATGAGAAAAAACCGTTTCGTTTTTATTCGCGTTTTAATTTGCAGCAGCTGACGGGAATAAAGGCGGTTACGCTTACGCAGCTGCTCAAAGGCATCAAGGAAGTGCCCGGTTCGGTAATCTACGATCATACGCACCGTTTTTTGCAGCAGCATATTTATCTTAATCCCGAGCCGCCGAATGACTTCGCCTACTGGGTGAGCGATGTTCTCGGCGATGATGAGCTGGCCGAACGCCTGGCGAGCATCGATACGATTCAGTTCCCGGACATACGGTCTTTGCGGGAAAAGATAATTCAGACGATTGAAGGCTATCTTGATAAAAACCCCGCGGCGGCAGCGCGTAAGGCAAACGTGCATGAGGCCTTTCATTTTATTAAAGCGATAAGTTTTATATTTCCTACGGGGTATGTGGCGAATGACCTTAAGGAATTTGCCGAGATATTAAAAGTTATTACCATAGAAGCGATCTATTTCCACGTTTTTGAGGCGCGGTTACGGCTTGAACGCAATGCCGCGAATGATTTTTCCTATTGGATAGAAACGGCAATCGGCGATAAAGTGCTCGCGGACCGGATCGCTAAACTTGATCCCTATACCCATACCATGGAAGATTTACGCAAAAGCATTGTCCGGCTAGTGGAAAGAAGAGGAGAATAATGATGCAGAGTGCTAATGTTCAGAATGACAATCAAGTTGCGGTTGCCAGGTCAATTCATGATTATGATCGTTTTGTCGGGCCGGCAATGATCAATAACCTTAAACTTTTGGCTGACCGGCTTAAAGGCAAGGTGATTCAAAACGTCAATTCAACTTCGGTGGGCGGCGGCGTTGCCGAGATTCTGAACCGGATGATACCTTTACTCCGGGAACTGGGGGTTGACGCGCATTGGGATGTAATCAAGGGAGGGGAGCAGTTCTTTCAGGTTACGAAAAAAATTCATAACCTGCTTCACGGCCGGCTGGATCCGATTTCCGAGCATGATTTCGAAATATTTATGGAAACAAGCGCAATGAATATCCGGGAGGTTGATACGTATGGCGACATTGTTTTCATTCATGACCCGCAGCCGATTGCTTTAGTGAAGAAGCGTAATAATAAAAAAGAAAGCAAATGGATATGGCGCTGTCATGTAGATGTTTCCAAGCCCGACCCGCGGGTGTGGAAATTTTTGAAAAAATTTATCGAAAAATATGATGCCAGCGTATTTTCCGCGCCGAATTTTTCCCAGAAATTATCGATTCCGCAGTTTCTTCTTTCGCCTTCGATCGACCCTTTGAGCGATAAAAACATCGAACTGCCGCAGGAAACGATTGCTGCCGTAGTTGCCAAGTACAAGATCGATCCGGATAAGCCGATGATTACCCAGGTTTCCCGGTTTGACTATTTAAAGGACCCTGTGGGGGTTATTGAAGCCTATCGCCTGGTGAAGAAACATATCGACTGCCAGCTTGTTTTGGCCGGAGGTACGGCTTCGGATGACCCGGAATCCGCTGTGGTTTTTGAGGAGGTTAAGGAAAAAGCAGCAAATGACCCGGATATTCATATCCTGCTGATTCCTCCGGGCTCGGATATAGAGATAAATGCCTTGCAGCGGGCTTCGACAATTATCATCCAAAAATCCATCAAGGAAGGTTTTGGCCTTACCGTAACCGAAGCGCTTTGGAAAGGCAAACCGGTGGTTGCCTCTGCGGTGGGAGGAATTCCACTGCAGATTAAGCATAAATACAGCGGCATGCTCTGCCATACGGTTGAAGGCGCGGCTTTTGCCGTAAAACAATTGCTCAACAGCCCGGAATATGCGAAACAGCTCGGCAGTAATGCGCGTGAGCATGTGCGGCTCAACTTTTTGCTTACCCGGCATTTGAAAGATTATTTACTTTTGTTTCTTTCCTTGTATTACCGGGAAGATATCGTTAATCTTTAATAATTATGAAACTTTATGGGAAAAATCCGGTTCTGGAACGGCTCTCGGTAAATCCGCGCAGTATTAAGGTGATTTACTTGAATGAGAAGAATGACACGGCTGCGGTTGGGGAGATTGCCCGGCGTTACGGCACTCGCTGCATCAGCCTTGGCGAAAAAGAGTTTTTCGCTAGGTCCGAGGGGTGTAATACACAGGGAGTTATTGCCGATATTGCCGAGTTTAGCTATGCCGAGTTGGAGGATTTTCTTGAACTTTCGGATGCGCAGAAACCGGTTTTTATCGCCTTAAGCAATATTACCGATCCACAAAATCTCGGATCGATTTTAAGAAGTGCCGCCTGTTTCGGCGATTTCGCCTTGATTCTTCCTAAACACCGATCGGCAAGTATTAATGAAACGGTTTTGCGGGTTGCCTGCGGCGGCGAAAATTACGTGCCGGTTGTGCAGGAAACAAACCTGGTCGCTGCGCTGCAGCGGCTTAAAAAAGCGGGATGTTGGATTGCCGGAAGTGTTGTGGAACAGGGGGAAGATGTTACCGGTTTTAGTTTCCCTTTTCCTTTATGTGTTGTTATCGGAGCTGAGGACAAAGGAATTCGCCAGGGATTATTGGCGCATCTTGATTTTAAGGTTACGCTTCCTATGCCGGGCCGGGCGCTGTCATTGAACGCGGCGGTGGCAGCAGCGGTTCTGTGTTATGAAATCATAAGGCAGAAAAATGCAAAAGATAAGGTTGCAAAATAGTCTTGCCTTTGCCGGATAAAAGCCTTAAAATTAAAGCGGTTATCGAAATATTATTATGAAGCATATTATGCAAATATTGATGTTATCCGTTAAGAGAAGAAAACGCGTGCGTTACGCACAGCTTGTTTTAACGGCAGTGGTTGCGTTTTGGTCAATTTTATTTTTTGGTTACGCTTATGCCAACGGGAATGAGCAAGAGAAGTTTCCCGATCACACGTTTAATTCTTTGCCGTGGAATACGGCAATGAATCAACCAGAGGCGGAAAAAAACGATTATCCGGATAAAAGAAAGATTACTCCGGAAACGGTCCGGCTGACGATAAATGAATACTATATACCGCAGGTTTCCGATTTGTTTGCAAAAGGCGTCGACTATTTCGAATGGCTGAACAAACTTGATGACCCGTATCTGAATAGATATAAGGTGGACATAAAAGTCGATCCTGCCGATGAGCGCCTTAAATTATTTTGGAAACGGCAATTTTAAGTGTCTCCGCGCTTAGGTGATGTTTTTATAAGTCCGGGGGCTTGAATCTCTTGACGGCGGCATTAATTAATGATATACTTAATTTGAATTTTGGGTTAGAATAGGAGGGAAAAATGGCAAAGAAATGTTTTTGCGCGGGTATTTTTATTGCGGGCATAATTATTTTAGCATATAGCAGTCTGACTATGGCTCAGGAAGCAAAAACACCCCTGACGCCGAGAATATCCGGTTCGGACAATCAGAGTGTTTTTGGTGTTGTCGGCAAGGTTGATTACGTGGAATGCCGCTCACGCGGGGAATCCGAGATTATCCTTAAGGACAAAAAAGGGGAATCGGTTAAGATATCGATGAATGTGCTTAGGAACGGAGCTACGGTTCTGACGACTTACCGTAAAGAAAAGGATAAAAAAGGTAAAGAGCAAAATGTTCTTGTATCTTTAAGTATCATCAAAACTGCGCAGGAAGCGAAAGAAGCGGAAAAGAAAAAGAAATAACAAATTTGCTTTGTAATATCTGCGGAATTTCTTAAAAGTGTAGGGAATCTTTAGTCTTTTCTCTACACTTTTATATTCGTAAAAATCTGCGCCGGATACCACGGGCAAAGGCCCGTGGAGGAGGCGCATCTTTTTGGAAGCGATTCGCTTGGCGAATGGCGTAGTGAACGGTGATTTATCCGGGGCGTGGCTCAGCTTGGCTAGAGCGCTTGGTTTGGGACCAAGAAGCCGGTGGTTCGAATCCACCCGCCCCGACCAGTTAATTCAGTGTCCCTGTAGCTCAGTTGGATAGAGCAACTGCCTTCTAAGCAGTGGGCCGGGCGTTCGAATCGCTCCAGGGACGCCATTTTTAAATTATAAATTAAAGACCAAAAGTTAAAAATGGGACGTCTTTTAGGACTAATCCGGTCTAATTTCCGCAGCGGCTAGGTTATGTAAAATTTAAGTTGAAAGTTGAAGATTCCGTTATATAATATAGAAGATAGCTATTTTGACCTATATTGTCTTTAGCGAATTTCAGCACAGATGGAGAGTTTGGATTAGGACATTAATGGTGGATGTAGCTCAGCCGGCTAGAGCGCAGGATTGTGGTTCCTGATGTCGTGGGTTCAAGCCCCATCATCCACCCCAATTTTTTATGGTATAGGAAAGTATAAAACTTTCCTATACCACTGAAACTTCGTAAGGAAGAGTTCTGAGTGCACCAACTTTGTTGGTGCGCGAAGTTTCTTGTAACTAAACCGGATGATACGGAAAAGATAAATAAAATAATATAATATCAACCGAAAGGGGCTGAACTAATTTTTAAAGTTAGGTTTTCCTCAAGGAAAAATAACTAGGTGATTAAATGTGATTTTGTTTAGTAAAAGACATTGAAATATATTTTACCAAACAAAATGCCAAAAAAGAAAGATGAAAATATATGGCTAATAAATTGAAACCACTGCAGATCGGCAGCCTGGAAATCAAGGTGCCGATTATTCAAGGTGGAATGGGAGTGGCAGTTTCTACAGCTTCTTTGGCAAGTGCGGTGGCAAACTGCGGTGGCGCCGGAACGATAGCAAGTGTCGGGCTTGGTTTTAGCGCAGGAATAAGCGAAAAAGAGTTTATGAAGGCATCCCGTGAAGGGCTTGCGCAGGAAATCCGCAAGTCCAAGACATTAACCCCGGGCGTTGTGGGTGTTAATATCCTGGTGGCATTAAATAATTATGAGGATCTCGTGCGGACTGCGGCAGTGGAAAAGGCTGATTTTATTGCTTCCGGCGCAGGGTTGCCGCTGAAGCTTCCTGAGTTTACCGTTGGTTCAGCAATCAAGCTTTTTCCGATTGTTTCTTCTCCGCGGGCAGCAGGTATAATTATTAAAACCTGGAAAAACCGTTATAACCGTTTTCCCGACGCAATAATTGTCGAAGGTCCGATGGCCGGCGGCCATCTTGGTTTTAGTTTTGATGAAATGCAGACAATGGACGAATATAGTCTGGAGCGCCTGGTTTCGGATGTTCTGAAAATCACATCGGAATATGAGCAAGAATACAACGTTGTAATTCCTGTTATTGCCGCCGGAGGGATATTTACGGGAAAAGACATTGCTAATTTTATCAGGTTGGGAGCCTCCGCAGTGCAGATGGCGACACGTTTTGTGGCGACGTTTGAATGTTCTATCCATGAAAAATTTAAGAAATTATACGTTGAGGCAAAAGAGGAAGATACGGTTATCATTAAAAGTCCCGTGGGTATGCCCGGCAGGTCGCTGAAAACAGATTTTGTGAAGCGTATGGAGGAAGGGAAAAGAGAGGCCGTGCGCTGTAAATACCGCTGTCTTAGGACATGCGATCCGGTGAAAACGCCTTATTGTATAGCTAAGGCTTTATTGAATGCAGTGAGCGGAGATATTGATAATGCGGTTGTTTTTGCCGGCAGTAATGTCTTTAGAATAAAAAATATTGTGTCCGTGAAAGAGCTTATGGATGAATTGACTGCCGAGGCGGCGGAAGAATTGGATAAACAGCAGCTGTCGTTTTAATCGATACTTGTATTTTGCTGCTTGAGAAGATAAGATAAACGCTCAAGCGCTAAAAGAGAAAAAAATGGGCATAGAAAGGCGAAAATATATCCGTTTTGATAGTACAATCAGCGGGGAATTCCATGTTCTCGGCAGCGACGTGAGCGGTATGCTGGTAACTGATAATTTTAGTAAAGACGGTTTTAAGGCCAGTTCCAATCAGAATATTCCAATCGGCAGCCGGCTTGAATGCGAGATGGTGTTTCCTGAAACAATAATGCCCTTTTTTACTACGGGACGTGTGGTATGGGTTAAAGATACCCCCCAATCCGCAGCGGCTAAATTCGATATTGGCGTTCAATTAGAGGAAATGGATACGGTTGAACGCCAGTTCCTGATCGATTACTGCTACAAGACCTGGAATAACTCTAAAAGGCATAACCCTTCAAGCGATATTTCCGCGGTGTAAAATTCTTCTGCCGCCACTAATGAAAAACTCAGTTTCCGGAAGCCGTG
Organism: Candidatus Omnitrophota bacterium; assembly: GCA_018895275.1. GTDB lineage: Bacteria > Omnitrophota > Gorgyraeia > B26-G9 > B26-G9 > JAHIOQ01. Next base: position 8,218 of record JAHIOQ010000138.1, on the reverse strand, counting down.
CCCCTGAGCGAAGTCGAATGGGCGCGGGTTACGGTCAACTGTAGTGACATGATAAATTTTTTATTTCTGGTATTTATTATTGGTTGAATAATTATGATTTTTTAATCTTGTTGTTTTACGTTTTGGATATTTATTCATTATTATTTTTTTGCAATAACATATAATAGACGAATTGCGTATTTTGCGGCAAATTGTACACCAACCAATGCTCAACATTCAGTATCCAATTCACAATTTTCAATCCCCAATATTTAACGCTCAATTCTCATCTGTACAATCATTTCAGCCTCGACGTTTAGGCAGATTTCTGTTATAATCAAAAAAAAGGGGATGTTGTGATGAAGCCGTTACGCCTTACTTGTATGAAAAAGCATTATAAGGGGTGGGAAGTTCCAAACAAAACAAGAAAAATATTGTTTTGGTTATTAGGTAATTGGAGCTTATTTGGAATTTGGTGCTTGGAGTTTGGAATTTTTGACAGAACCTATATGAAGGGGGCATAACTTATGAAACCGTATTTGTTTGAGACGGCAATTTTTGATATGGATGGGGTCATAACTAAGACGGCGCGTGTTCACGCCGCGGCTTGGAAATTGGTGTTTGATGAATACCTGCGGCTGCGCGAAAAACGCGATAAGGAACCTTTTCGTGAATTTACGCATCAGGAAGATTACCTTACATATGTGGACGGCAAACCGCGTTTAAAAGGCATCCAAAGCTTTCTTGAATCGCGCGGTATACATTTGCCGGCAGGCAATTCCGATGATGCGCCTGAGGCGGAAACAATTTACGGTCTCGGTAATAAGAAAAACGCGAAGTTTTGTGGCGTTCTGAATACCGGCGGGGTAGAGGTTTATGAGCCTGCGGTTGAATTGATTAAGAAGTTTCGCAAGGCAGGAATAAAGGTCGGGGTGGTTTCTTCTTCAAAAAACTGTGAATTTGTGCTGCAATCTGCGGGAGTGCTTGACCTTTTTGATACGCGTGTAGATGGGGTCATCGCGGAAGAGCTGGGGTTGAAAGGAAAGCCGGATGGCGATATCTTCTGTACGGCGGTTTTTAATCTTAGCGGCATGCCCGGAAAAAGCATAGTTTTTGAGGATGCTGTTTCCGGTGTGCAGGCAGGGCAAAGGAGCGGTTTTGGGCTTGTGGTCGGAGTTGCCAGGAGCGATAATGTAGAGGATTTAAACAAGAGCGGCGCGGATGTTGTCGTAACCAGGCTCGACTATCTGGATCTTGAGTGGATACAGGAGTGGTTTTCTAAAAAACCTCCGGACCTCTTTAAGGCCTGGGATAAGCCGGAAATAATACAGGAGGCTTATGCGTCTTTTACGTCAAGCCGGGCAAAGGTATCGCTTAATCCGGTTTTTATGCGTACGCCGAAGTCGGTTTTTGATGGAAAAAAGAAAGTAACCTTTTTCCTTGATTATGACGGGACATTGACGCCGATTGTCGCGCGTCCTGACCTTGCGGTTTTATCCGCGCAGATGCGTGATGTGCTCAGGCGGCTTTGCGTTAAGTTTAAGGTTGCCGTAGTCAGCGGCCGAATGCGGGATGAGGTGGAAAAGCTTGTCGCTATCAAAGAAATAGTTTATGCCGGCAGTCATGGGTTTGATATCCGGGGCGCGGGCATAGAAATGGTTGAGCCAAAGGCGAAAGAAGCAATGCCTCTGGTGGAAAAAACGTTAAGAACAATTAAAGAATCTCTCGGCGATATCCCCGGGATGCTTATCGAAGAAAAGAAATTCAGTATTGCCGTGCATTACCGCCAGGTGAGTATAGAGGCGGATATCGCTCAAATAAAACGGACGGTTGAAAATGCCGTAGCCGAGGAAGCCGGATTACGTTTGATAGAAGGAAAAAAGGTGTTCGAGATTCTTCCGGCAATTGACTGGAATAAAGGTAAAGCCGTGCAATGGATAATGAAGGCCCTGAATCTTTCCTGGGAGGATAACGCGATAGTTTATATCGGGGACGATACTACGGATGAAGACGCTTTTCGGGTATTAAGCAGTAAAGGCATGGGGATACTTGTTGCCGAGTCGCCGCGGGCCTCCGCGGCGCATTTTTGTCTCAGCTCTCCGGATGAGGTAGAGAAGCTATTTGAACGACTGTTGAAATGAAGAAAAAAGACAATTTGTGGAAATTGACATATGATTGTTTCGAGCCTGACGAAGAAGGCCTGCGTGAAGTATTATGCACGCTGGGTAACGGCTATTTCGCGACGCGCGGCGCGGCCGTGGAAACCGCTCCCACGGAAACGCATTATCCCGGAACGTATATCGCCGGTGTCTATAACCGGTTGGGAACATATGTTGCCGGCAGGACAATCTATAATGAAGACCTTGTCAACTGTCCGAACTGGACGTATATCACCTTTAAAGTGAGGGACGGCGCGTGGTTTAGTCCCTCAACCACAAAGATTCTGGAGTATTATCAGGAACTGGATATGCGAAACGGGACATTGTCGCGGAAAATACTTTGCCAGATGAAGCAGGGATACCGCACATGGGTGCAGGAAACGCGGATTGTGCACATGGCCAATCCGCATGTGGCGGCGATAAAATACGTGATTACTCCGGAAAACTACAGCGATTATATAACCGTGCGTTCCATGCTTGACGGCGGTATTTTAAATATGAACGTAGAACGTTACCGGGAGCTGAATTCCCATCATTGGCGCGGCCACGTCCTGGGCAAATTTGCGTATAACGGGACATATCTGAGCGTGAAAACCAACCAGTCGGGAATTGAAGTCTGCGAAGCAGCTAAACTGAGGGTTTTTATTGCCGGCAAAGAGGTAACCCCCATGTTTGAATTTACTACGCACGGCAGACAGGTGGTCGGGCAGGGATTTAAAATATTTGCGCGAAAACGCAAGCCGTGCCAGATTGAAAAGACCGTTTCAATTTTTAGTTCCAGAGACGCCGGGGTTGAACATCCGCAGCGCGCGGCGATTAAACAGGTGAAAAACCTGGCGCGTTTTGATGTGCTGTGTTATTCGCATCAAGCCGCGTGGGAGCGTTTATGGGAAAAATGCGACTTTAAGGTGGAGGGAGATGATTTTTCACAGCGCGTACTGCGTTTGCATATTTTTCATTTACTGCAGACGGCTTCACCGCATAACACCGCCATAGACGCGGGAGTACCGGCGCGCGGCCTGCATGGCGAAGCCTACCGCGGCCATGTATTCTGGGATGAACTTTTTGTACTGCCTTTTTTTTCCTTTCATTTTCCGGAGGTTTCCAGGGCGCTGCTTATGTACCGTTACCGCAGGCTGGCTAAGGCGCGTGATTATGCGGCCGAAAGCGGTTACCAAGGGGCGATGTTCCCCTGGCAGAGCGGTTCTTCCGGTAAGGAAGAAACACAGGTTGTTCATCTTAATCCGCGTTCCGGAAAATGGGGGCCGGATTACAGCCGTTACCAACGGCATGTTTCTTTTGCTATAGCCTATAACGTATGGCATTACTGGAAGGCTACGAATGACCTTGATTTTCTCGAGCGTTACGGCGCGGAATTGTTTTTGTCCATTGCCCAATTTGGGGCGAGCCTTGCCGTATTTAATAAAACGGACGGGCGTTTTCACACTGAACGCGTCATGGGGCCGGATGAGTTCCACGAGAGGCTGCCCGGGAGTTCGGAGCCCGGGCTCAAAGACAATGCCTACACGAACATGATGGTTGTCTGGACATTGCTTAAAGCGAAAGAAATTCTTTCGCTCTTATCTGCGGAAACAAAGTCCAGGCTGCTTAAGAAACTCGGTCTTACACCGGAAGAAGTGCGGCGCTGCGATCTGATTACGGAAAAAATGCATCTGATTTTCTCTAAAGCCGGGATAATTTCTCAATTCGACGGCTATTTTCAGTTAAAGGAGCTGGATTGGAGCGGATACAAGAGCAAATATAAACATATAGAGCGTATGGATAGAATCCTCAAGTCGGAAGGTAAATCGCCGGATTCTTTTAAGGTTTCCAAACAGGCGGATGTGCTGATGATTTTTTACCTCTTAACATTTTCCGAAATAGAGGATATATTTAAAAAACTTGGATATTTTTGTGATAAAACTTTATTAAGAAAGAATTACGACTACTACATAAAGCGTACCTCACATGGATCTACATTAAGCAAGGTCGTCCATTGTTTTATAGTACATCTTCTGGGAAGAGAAAAAAAGTTTTGGTGGTGGTTTTTGGAGGTTTTAGAATCAGATATTTATGATACCCAGGGCGGCACAACCTCGGAGGGAATTCATACCGGTGTAATAGGAGGTTCCCTCGATGTTGCAATAAGGGGATGCGCAGGTATTCAGATACTAAATGACCGGATTAAAATTGAACCAAGACTTCCCCAAACATGGGAAAGAATAAGGTTTAAACTTTGTTATCGAAAAAAATGGGTTACTTTTGATATAACAAAATCTGAAATTAGTATTTATATCCCGAAAGAGGGAAAAACCTTAGATATATTGCCGTTTGAAATAAATTCCAAGCTTCATTCTCTTATCCCCGGAAAAATATTTAGATTTTCTTTTAAAAAATAAGATTTTCTGTTTTTTTTGCAAAGCTAAAAATTCTATGGTATACTTTAATATCTTTTTTTAACTTTTAAAAACAACACAGATTTAAAATGAGTGTTTTATGATTAAATTTTAAAAATTATAATACAAATCTCTAATAAAATTTATTTATATGTTGATGTTTCATGAAGATATTCATCGGGTAATTACGGAAACAGGGAAAAAGGAAGAATTGGAAGATTTGTTTTTCAAGGAAAGCGGTTATGTTGCAGATGTGGATAAAGTTATGTCTGAGGGCAGACAAACGATGGTGGATTTTACAGTAGAAAGTATTTTAATAGAAAACAAACTTATCTACCAGGCAATATAGCCAAGTTTACGACACGTGATGCAAAAACTCAAAAGTACCGCTGTCGTGCGCCCGCCGTTCTCGCTGCCCACAAACAGTCAATTCTTGCGCCCCAACGCCACAGAACAATTCGTTGAATTATTTCGGGATTGTTTATCGTGGTTGCGTATTGCGGTTTAAGCGGCAAAAAAATCTCCTTTTATTTTTTAAGTAGGATTTCGGGTTAAAAGACAACAGTATTCTTTTTTGGCGAAGATGGTATAATATAAGCGAATTATTTTGCGTACGGAGTTTTGCTTTGTACGAGAAGGGGGTATTAAGGTGAACCGCTATTTATGCGTACACGGACATTTTTATCAGCCGCCGAGGGAGAATCCCTGGCTGGAAGAGGTCGAGCTTCAGGATTCGGCATATCCTTATCATGACTGGAACGAGCGTATAACGATCGAATGTTACGCGCCGAATACTGCTTCGCGTATTCTCAACCGCGAAAATAAGATTATAGACATCGTCAATAACTATTCCAGAATCAGTTTTAATTACGGCCCGACCCTGCTTTCCTGGATGCAGCGGCACAGGCCGCAGACATATAAAATGATTATTGCCGCGGACATGGTCAGCCGCAGGAAATTTTCCGGGCACGGCTCTGCCTTGGCGCAGGTATACAATCATATAATTATGCCTTTGGCAAATACCCGGGATAAATATACACAGGTAATTTGGGGCATAAAAGATTTTGTGTATCGTTTCGGCCGGCAGCCGGAAGGCATGTGGCTGGCGGAAACAGCCGTGGATACACAGACACTGGAAATCCTTAGCGAGCAGGGAATAAAATTCACGATTCTTTCTCCTTATCAGGCAAGAAGAATAAGGAAAAGCGGCGATGAGAAATGGCACGATGTCTCCGGAGGCAAAATTGACCCGAAAGGACCTTATAAATGTGTTCTCCCTTCCGGCCGGACAATCAGTATATTTTTCTACGACGGCCCGGTTTCGCATGATATCGCCTTTGGCGGGTTGTTGAATAACGGAGAAAATCTTGCCAGGCGCCTGATCGGGTTGTTTGATGAGAAGCATCACGGCCCGCAGCTTGCGCATATTGCCACAGACGGAGAAACCTACGGGCATCATCATCACTATGGGGAGATGGCGCTTTCTTACGCGTATCACCAGATAGCGGTGAACAATCTCGCGATTATTACTGTTTATGGAGAATACCTGGAAAAATTCCCTCCGCAAACCGAGGTGCAGATTATTGAAAACTCATCCTGGAGCTGTTTTCACGGGATAGAGCGCTGGCGGGGCGACTGCGGTTGTAAAATCGGCACAAACCCGGCATGGAACCAGTCCTGGAGAGTGGTGCTGCGCGTGGCTATGGACTGGCTGCGCGATAACCTTTCCCGCGTGTATGAGGAAAGTATCGCGGCATACTTAAAAGACCCCTGGCAGGCGCGCAACGACTATATCGGCATTGTATTAGAGCGCACGGATGCGGCGATAGACGCTTTTCTTAGCGAGCATGCCGCACGGCAGTTATCGGAGCATGAAAAGACAAAACTAATTAAACTTTTGGAGATGCAGCGCCATGCGATGCTTATGTATACGAGCTGCGGATGGTTTTTTGATGATATCTCTACAATTGAATCCGTGCAGGTTATGAATTACGCAGGGCGGGCAATCCAGCTGGCGAAAGATGTAAGCGGAATAGACCTTGAGCCGGGATATCTGAAAATCCTGAAAAAGGCAAAGAGTAATGTTGCTGAATATGAAAACGCTGCCAGGCTTTATGAGCTGTTTATTAAACCGGCGGTGCTTGATTTGCAGCGGATAGCGGCGCATTACGCGGTTTCGTCTCTTTTTACGGATTACGAGACGAGGGCAAATGTTTACGCTTATACGGTTGAGTCTAAATCGCACGATTGTCTGGAAGCCGGAAAACAGCGGATTGTTTTGGGAAATATGGAGATTGTTTCGCGAATTACGCGTGAACGCGGCGCGCGCAGCTATGCCGTGCTGCATTTGGGAGACCATATTGTGTTCGGTGGCATATGCAACATTCTTGATGATTCTAATTTTGCCCTGATGCAAAAAGAGATAAAAGAGCTTTTCCAGAAAAGCGATGTTACGGAAATTATTTCCCTGCTTGACCGCTATTTCGACGGCCATGAATACAAGCTTTGGCACCTTTTCCGCGATGAGCGCCGAAAGGTGCTTGACCGGATTTTAGCCGGGACATTACATGAAGTGGAGACTTCATTCCGCCAGATAAATGAAAACCATTACCCGATTATGCTGGCAATGAAGGAAATGGGGGTTCCGTTTCCGAAAGTTTTTACGGATACCATGGAATTTATTTCCAATAACGACATCAAAACCGTCTTGGAAGAGGCGGATATAGACTTTAAGCGGCTGCATGAATTGGTTCAGGAAGTAGAGCGCTGGACACTCTCGATTGACAGGATAACCCTGGGTTTTGTGGCGAATAAAAGGATTAGTGCCTTTATGGAAGAATTCAGCCGGAATCCCGATGACAGCGCGCCGCTGGAAAAACTGCGGTTGCTTCTTAAAACGCTGGAGCCGCTTTCATTACAATTAAGATTGTGGGAAGTGCAGAACATCTATTTTGCCGTAAACCGGCAGTGCTACGATAAGATGAAAGAAAAAGCAGGGAATCTGGACAATGAGGCAAAGAAGTGGGTGGAAGATTTTGATGCGCTGGGTACACATCTGTATATAAGAAGTGCGTAGGCGGTTAATAATAAGGGAGGAATTTGCGTGGAGAAAAACAACAGAGGAAGCGGTATTTTGTTGCACATCAGTTCATTACCGTCACCGTTCGGCATCGGCGACTTAGGCGGGCGGGCGTATCAGTTTGCCGATTTCTTAGAGCGTTCCGGCCAGTCTTATTGGCAGGTCCTGCCTTTTAACCCGACGAGTTCCATAAACGGCGATTCCCCTTACAGCAGTGCTTCCGCCTTTGCCGTAAACACTATTTTTATCAGCCTTGAACTTATGGCCGAAGCGGGCTGGCTTACGCAAAGGGATATCGACGGACTGCCGCAGTTTGCGCAAGATTCGGTTGATTATCAAATGGTTTATGATACGAGGGCATTGCTTTTTAAGCGCGCTTACGAAAAGTTTAAGGAAAAGAACGATATGTCCGAATATGCCGTATTCTGCCGCACGCATGCGGATTGGCTGGAAGACTTTGCCGAGTTCACCGTGTTTAAGAGCCATTTCCAGGAAAGGGTTTGGAGCGAATGGCCGCGGGAAATCAGGGACCGGGACATTGCCGCCATGCGTCATTTGAAATATCAGTGCCATCAAGAAATAGAAAAAGAAAAATTCCTGCAATA
>JAHIOQ010000137.1 GCA_018895275.1 Candidatus Omnitrophota bacterium | reverse complement strand
GTGAAAAGATTTTTGCCATTGAAAAACGATATTATTTATTCGATTAATTTGTTTTGTCACGGTGGATTTATACGAACCAATAATAACGGATAAATTATTATTTTTATTAACGGAACGGGCAGGCCCGTTCCCTACAGGATTATTTATAATTATTATTCCATCTGAATGATCCGGCATGATTATGAATTTATCTAATTAAATATTTGGCAATCGTCCTTCGTCCATCGGTCTTCCCCTATCTCCCCATCACCCCTTCCCCGCTCACGGGAAATTTTTCTTTTAACTCCCGGGCGATTTTATTTTCCTTATCGGTTAAAAAATCCGGGCTGTTCTCGAGATACTGAAACGCCTCTTTCCTGGACAGAACAAGCAACTCGCGGTCGGTAATGATATTGCCGATCTTTAATTCCGGCATGCCATGCTGTCGCGTGCCGAAAAATTCTCCCGGCCCGCGGATGAGCAGGTCGTATTCGGCAATCTTAAAGCCATCCGTGGTGCTCGTCATCGCACGCAGGCGCTTTAGCGTATCCTCGGATGTGCCCTGCGAAAGCAGGACACAATACGCCTGTTTCTTTCCCCGGCCCACGCGGCCGCGCAGCTGGTGCAGCTGGCTGAGGCCGAAACGCTCCGCGTGCTCGATAAGCATAATCGCGGCATTCGCTACGTCTATTCCAACCTCAATCACCGTAGTCGCCACGAGGATATCCAATTGCCCCTGCTTGAATGCTTCCATGACCGCCTTTTTTTCCGCGTCTTTCATCCTGCCGTGCAGGAGGCCGACGCGGCATTCCGGGAATATCTCATCGCGAAAATGCTCGAACATGATTGTCGCGGCCTTAAGGTCTTTCAGCTTTGATTGCTCGATAAGCGGATATACGACATAGACCTGGTTCTTTTCCGTTATCTTCTTCTTGAGAAATACGTATAAATCACGGCGTTTTTTTTCGCTGATCCAATACGTCTCGACCGGGGTGCGGCCCGGCGGCAGTTCGCGAATCGTGGAAATGTCAAGGTCTCCGTAAACCGTAATCGCCAGGGTGCGCGGAATCGGCGTCGCGCTCATGACCAGTACGTCCGGCATAACGCCCTTTTTCTGCAGTTTTATTCTCTGCTCGACGCCGAACTTATGCTGTTCGTCGATAATCACGAGGCCGAGTTTTTTACAGCGCATTTCATCCTGGATAAGCGCGTGCGTGCCGATAAGAATATCGATTTCATGGTTTTCCGCGGCAGCCAAAATCGCTTCTTTTTCTTTCTTTTTCAGGCCGCTGGTAAGCACGCCAACGCGCACGCCCAGAGGCTCGAGCATCGCCTTTATCGTGCGATGATGCTGTTCGGCGAGTATTTCCGTCGGCGCCATCAGCGCTGCCTGAAACCCGTTCTGTACGCAGATGACCATTGCCCAGATACTCACTATCGTCTTCCCGCTGCCGACATCTCCCTGCAAAAGCCGGTTCATCGGCTTTTGCGAAGCCATGTCCGCCTCGATCTCCGCGACGACCTTCTGCTGCGACGCGGTCAAGGTAAACGGCAACCGGCTCTTGAATCTTCCCAGCAATCCTGCGGAAATATTGAATTTTATTCCCTTGGCACTTTCTTTGATATCCCTCCTCTTAAGCCCCAGGGCAAGCTGCAGTAGAAAAAATTCATTAAAGATAAGCCTTTCCTTTGCCTTTTGCAATTGAGCAAAACTCTGCGGAAAGTGTATCGCTGCCAGTGCCTCTTCCAGGCAGATAAGCGAATTGCCCTGGATGATATCCGGCTCCATGAATTCCTCTATTTCCGGCAGGTGGCTGTCAAGATTGCGCTTGGCAATCGTGCGCAGGTAGCGCTGGCTGACGTCATAGGTCAAGGGATAGATGGGCACAATGCGGCCGGTATGAATCGTGGAATCCTCTTCATCGTTACGGATAATCTCATACTCCGGCGAATTTATCTGCAGCGTACGGTAGCGGTCGACCTTGCCGTAGAGGATAACCTCATCCTGTATCTTAAAGACATCTTTCATGTACGGCTGGTTAAACCACACGGCATAGATGATTCCCGTGTTATCGCCTACCGCCAGTTGGAACAGTGTCATCTTTCCCTTGAGCCGGCGCAGGCCCATAGTCAGCACCTTGCCGCGGATGGTTTCAAACTTGCCGATTTCCACCTTATTTATGGGCTTAAAATTACCGCGGTCTTCATACCTGCGGGGAAAATAGTAAAGCAGGTCCTTTATGGTGAAGATATTTAGTTTGTTCAGTGATTTTATGCGTTTGGGGCCGACGCCCTTGAGGTATTGCGCAGACTGCGTAAGGATATGGCCTGTATTATTCATCCACCGTAATCTTGATAAATTTTTTCTTCCCGACCTTTAATAGATAATGCGGCTGCGGCAGAGACAGTTCCAGCCCGGCATCGCTAATGGTTTCGCCGTCAAGCACTACCGCTTTCTGCTGCACAAGGCGGCGCGCGTCGGAATTGCTCGCGCAGGCGCCGCTGAGCGTGAGCATCTTGCACACCCAGAGTTTGCCGTCTTTCCACTCGGATTTTTTCAGGGACTTAGCCTCAAAGTTGTCCGGGTTGTTCCAGTCCGTGCCGCCGCTGAAGCGGCTGTTAAAAACACCGGCGGCCTGCCGCGCGGCCTCTTCAGCGTAATAATAAGCGGTGATTTCTCCGGCCAGCGCTTCCTTGCATTTCTTCGGGTGGCGCGCGCCTTCTTTTATTTCTCTCTTATATGTTTCGATATCCGCCAAGGGAAGGTCCGTAAGCAGCTCATAATAGCGGAACATCAGCGTATCAGATATGGACATCAGCTTCGCGAACATCGTCTCTGCCGGCTCGTCAATGCCCACATAATTATTAAGGCTCTTACTCATCTTCTGTACGCCGTCAAGGCCTTCCAAAAGCGGCATCATGAGCACGCACTGCTGTTCCTGGTTCCAGTCTTTCTGTAATTGCCTGCCGGCCAGGAGATTGAATTTCTGGTCCGTACCACCCATCTCCACGTCCGCCTTCAGCTCCACGGAATCATATCCCTGCAGCAGCGGATAGATAAATTCCAGCACGCTGATATCCTTGCCGCTGCTGTAACGCTGTTTAAAGTCTTCCCGCGCCAGGAGCTGAGCCACGGTCAAATGGCTGGTGAGGCTGAGAAACTCATAAGGCGACATCTTTTCAAACCAGGCGCTGTTAAAAACCGGCTCAACCGTTTTTTTTAAAACCTTGCTCACCTGAAGCTGGTAGGTCTTGGCATTGGCAATCACCTGTTCCCTGTTTAGCTGTTTTCGTATCTCGGATTTGCCGGTAGGGTCGCCGATCATTCCCGTAAAGTCACCGATAAGAAATTTTATCTCATGCCCGAGGTCAAGGAATTGTTTTAATTTCCGGAGCAATACCGTATGCCCCAAATGGATATCCGGGGCCGTAGGATCAAACCCCGCCTTGATTACCAGCGGCTTTCCCGTCTTATAGGAGCGTTCCAGTTTTTTGACCAGTTCCTCTTCGGAAATAATCTCAACCGTACCGCGTTTAATGATCTCAAGCTGTTCTTTTACCGGCCTAAAAGCCATAATGATCTCTTCCTTAGTAACGAGCAGTCCATTGTTTTTTCTGTGCTTACTGCCTACTCCTTACTGCCTACTTTCTCTCTCTATTTTCTCTTTAACTATTTATGCGGGTTATAATAACATACAAATAAACCATTGTCAAATATTGACATCAGCTGTTTTCGTGTTACAATGCAGCAAGGAGGTCAATATGAATATGAGAAATTCAAAACTTATGGAAAGAAACGCGCTTAAACAGGTTGCCGGGTTTATGTGTGCGGCAGCGCGCACCGCGCCTAAGGCAAAAGGCGTTGATAACATTGCCGCAATAATCATGGATACGGAAAAAGAGAAAAACATGCTTATAAAACAAATGCTTATCGCGGCAAAAAAGGAAAACAAGCCGGGTTTCGAACGCGACGCTTTGAACCTTAAACAATCGCCGGTTATCGTGCTTATCGGCACCAAAACCGCGGCCATCGGGCTGACCTGCGGGTTCTGCGGATTTAAGGACTGTGCCGCTATGGAGGCGGCAGCCGCCGTATGCAGCTATAATCCCATGGACCTCGGCATTGCCGTGGGCTCGGCCGCAGGGATTGCCGCGGATTTTCACATCGATAACCGCATCATGTACTCTGCCGGCAAAATCGCGGTTGAAATGAACCTCTTTAAAGACAAAAAGATAACGATTGCCCTGGCGATACCATTATCGGCAAGCGGGAAAAATATTTTTTTTGACCGGACTAAATAGTCACACTGAATCTATATACGTAAAAAAACCCCCGCAGTAATTATTACTCTGTGGGGGTTTTTTACGTCCTCTATTCAAGTGTACTATTTCATACTCAGGCCGATCTTCCTCTGTTCGCTGTCAACCTTAATTATCTTTGCCTTCACCTTATCGCCTACCTTGTATGCGTCTTCTATCTTCATTGTCGCTTCAAGGTTAATTTCGGTGATATGCACCAGGCCTTCGAGTTCTTTCTCCAGCTCGACAAATACGCCGAACGATGTTATCTTTGTAATCTGGCCCTCTGTTCCCATATCAATCGGGTAGCGCTTTACGATCTCCGGCCACGGGTCATCGGTAAGCTGTTTAAGCCCCAGGGAAATCTTGTGATTCAACTCGTCAATGCTTAAAACCACCACTTCCACCTTCTGTCCCTTTTTCAGGAATTCCGCCGGAGTATTAATTTTCTTTGTCCATGATATATCCGAGATGTGAATCAAGCCGTCAATACCCTCTTCCAACTCCACAAACGCACCGTAATCGGTCAGGTTCCGCACCCGGCCCTTTACCTTGGAACCGGCCGGATACTTGGCACTGATTCCCTGCCATGGGTCGATTTCCGTCTGCTTAATTCCCACGGCTATTTTCTGGTTATCCACGTCAAGCGTCAGCACCACGGCTTCAACGATATCGCCGATCGCCAGCACTTCCGAAGGATGATTGATCCGCCGCGTCCAGGAAAATTCCGATATATGAATTAATCCTTCGACACCTTTTTCCAACTCGATAAAGGCGCCGTAAGGAACGATATTAACTACTTTTCCCTTTAACTTCGAACCTACCGGATAGCGTTCTCCGATACCGGTCCAGGGGCTGGATGTCTTTTGCTTAAGCCCAAGGGATATTTTCATGTTTTCTTTATCAATATCGAGTATCTTCACCTCAATCGCATCGCCGATCGCCACCATCTCCGACGGATGGCTTATGCGGCCCCAGCTCATATCCGTAATGTGCAGGAGGCCGTCAACTCCGCCAAGGTCGATAAACACGCCGAAGTCGGCGATGTTCTTAACCATACCGCTGCGGATTTGTCCCACGGCAATTTCTTTTAAGAGGCGCGCTTTGCTCTCTTCGCGTTCCTTAAGCAGAAGCTCGCGGCGCGATAACACGATATTTTTGCGCGGCTTATTGACCTTGACAATCATAAAATCGTAGCTGTTGCCCACGTACTGGTCGATATTCTGCGCTCCCCGCAGGGAAACCTGCGAAGCGGGTAAAAAGGCATCCATCCCGATATCAACCATCAAGCCGCCTTTTACTTTTCTGGTTACCCGGCCTTTAATAATATCGCCCTCTTTGTAGTTGTTAATTATTCTTTCCCATCCCAGGGTGCGGTCCGCTTTGCGTTTGGAAACAATAACCATCCCGTTCTCATCTTCTTTTGTTTCCAAAAGCACATTAATTTCGTCATTGATTTTTATCTCGGCGGAATCATCGAACTCGTCGATAGACACAACACCTTCGGACTTATAACCGATATCAACCAAGACCTCTTTTCCGGTAACACCGACCACCCTTCCTTTGATTATTTCACCTTCCTGAAGCGTAGCGACACTCTGCGCGCAGAAACTCTCCAGTTCCTTCGCAAACAAGCTATCCTTATTTTGATCTGCATCTTCAGCTATGATAAACTTCTTCTTTTTTCGTGACATTGCATAATCAACCTCCTTTTTTTTAATTTTAAACTCATATTATAGCAAATAAAACGCGCCTGCACAAGCTTTTTTTTATTTTTTACTATCCCTAAGCTCTTTTATGCTTTGAATAACCGCGTTGGAAAACCTTTGATATTCCGCCTTTAGCTCGTCGCCTTTCTTTGCCGTATCAAACAGCAGCGGCGCGGCAAAATGAACGGAAACCGGCTTAAAAAGCGACACCTTCTTTGCATGAACCGGCATGGCCTTATCCGTGCCGATAATCAGCGCCGGAATCACCGGGACCCGGGCCTTGGCCGCAAGCATACTTACCCCCATCTGGCCTTCCTGGACAATGCCGGATTCACTGCGCGTGCCTTCGGGAAAAATAATCAAGGTCTCTCCGTTTTTAAGCTTCTCTATGGCCATGCGCATCGCCTTCAGGTCTGCCCTGCCGCGCTGCAGGGGAAAGGCATTTAAGGCCGTAATCAATTTCATGAAAAGCCCCGGACGGAATAATTCCTGTTTCGCCATAAAACTTAAAATACGCGGGCTGGCAACGCTGAGCACTATCGGGTCGAGAAAACTCAAATGATTGGAAGCAATGATACAGCCTCCCTGCTTCGGGATATACTCCCGCCCGGTTGTCCTGAAAAAGAAAACCATCTTTAAAAGGACAGAAAGAATAAACCGGCAAAATAGATAAAAATTATATGACTTTTTCATTATCCAAATAGGTTAAAAGCGTGTCTACCACTTCGCTTATCTGCCTGCGCGTCGAATCGATATATACGGCATCGTCCGCCTTTTTAAGCGGCCCGCAGGTACGCGTCATGTCTTTATAGTCGCGGTCCTTAATCTGCCGGACCACCTCGTCCAGGCCAATGCCGACGCCTTTTTCTTCCAATTCGCGGAAGCGCCTTTGCGCGCGCACCGGCGGCGTGGCATCCAGATAAAATTTTTTTTCCGCGTGCGGAAAAACCACGGTACCGATATCGCGGCCTTCCATAACAATATTACCGGCCTTGCCGTAGCCCCGCTGCCACTGCACCATTATCCGCCGGATCTCCGGCATCCCGGCGATATTAAATACGGCATTGGTAATCTCCGGATGCCGGATATCTTCTGAGACATCATTGCCGTCAAGCATAACCTTTGTCTGCTGCGTCCCGTCGTTTTTCTGCAGCTGAATAACCGTTTTTTTTGCCAGGCTTACGATTGCCTGAGTATCGGAAAAAGCTATCCCGTACCGAATGATTTTTAAGGTCAGCGCGCGGTACATCGCGCCGGTATCGACGTACAAAAAACCGATTTTCTCCGCGAGCAGCTTGGCAATCGTACTTTTACCCGCTCCAGCCGGTCCGTCTATAGTCACGATCATGTCAAAGTATCCCTTTTGCGCTTAATGCCCGCAAGCTTTTGCATCAGCCGGGCTTCATTATTAAGTGATTTCTTTAACTCGCTTATTTTTTTCTCAAATATACCTAACGCGCGCAGTAATGACTTTTTGTTGCTTAAAAATATGTCGCTCCATAACTGCGGCGAGCCTGCGGCTATACGCGTAGTATCCCGGAAGCCGGAAGAAGCATAAGGCAAAACAGCATCCTTAACGCTGTCTACAAGCGCTGCGCTCACCATATGCGGCAGGTGGCTTACCTGCGCGACTATCTCATCATGCTCAGCCGGTTCGATAATTACCGTTTTCGCCCCCATCTCCTTCCAGAGCCTATCGACCCGTGAGAATGCCTGAACATCCGTGCGGCTGGTTTTTGTTATAAAACATAGCGAATCAACAAACAACCCGCTTTCGGCAAATTCCGGCCCGGCCTTTTCCGAGCCGGCCATAGGATGCGCGCCGACAAAAAATATCTGCTGAGGCAGGTATCTTTCCGCGGTGCGCACGATTTCCTGTTTTGTGCTGCCGACATCAAAAACAATGCAGCCGGGTTTGAGACTATCCTTTATGCGAATAATTGTTTTTTTGATTGCTCCCACAGGCACCGCCAAAACAACGAGATCCGCGTCCGAAACCGCACGCATTAAATCCGTACTTCCGGTATCTATCGAGCCTTTACGCTGCGCGGTGCGCAGTGTGGCCATGTGCCGCGCCACGCCGATGACCCTGCTCGCCATCTTTTTACTGCGCAGCTCTAGCCCGATCGATCCTCCGATCAGTCCGGGCCCGACAATTACCGCTTTTTTAAATTTCGCCTTTTGCATCAGATTTCTCTTCCCACGGCACGGGCAATCGCGGTTAGTTCCTTTACCATCTTATCAAAGTTTTCCGCGTTCAGGGATTGTTCGCCGTCTGAGGCAGCCTGTTCCGGATGCGTATGTACCTCAACGATAAGCCCGTCGGCGCCCGCGGCAATCGCCGCCCGGCTCACGGCGCAAACCAGTCCCCATTTGCCCGTCGCATGCGAGGGGTCAACGATAATCGGCAGATGGCTAAGCATCTTTATCGCCGGAACCGCGTTAATATCCAGAGTATTGCGCGTGTAGGTTTCAAACGTCCTGATGCCGCGCTCACACAGTATCACGTTAAAATTTCCCTCGCTTAAGATATATTCGGCGCTCATTAAAAATTCCTTAATCGTGGACATCATGCCGCGTTTAAGCAAAACCGGTTTCTTTGATTTACCGGCCTCCTTAAGCAGATTAAAATTCTGCATATTACGCGCGCCAATCTGCATGATATCCGCGTATTTTACGACCAGTTCCACGTCACGCGGGTCAATAACTTCCGTGACACTGAGCAGTCCCAGCTCATCCGCCACTTCCTTCATGATTTTCAAGCCTTCCAGGCCCAGCCCCTGAAATGAATAGGGAGAGGTACGCGGCTTAAACGCGCCGCCGCGCAGGATAAGCGCGCCGGATTTACGAACCGCCGTAGCTATATCCCGCAGAGTTTCCAGATTTTCGATTGCGCAGGGCCCGGCCATAACCACTACCCGCTTTGCGCCGATGTCCACGCCTTTGACCTTAATCACGCTGTCTTCGGGCTTAAATTCCCGGGATACCAGCTTGTACGGCGCCAGCACGGGAATTACCTTTTCTACACCGGGAAACGCCTCCATCGGCTGAACCCGCATGATATCCTCTTCGCCGATAACGCCGATAATCGTTCTTTCCACCCCCTGGGAAATCATGGTTTTAAGCCCGAGAGAGTGTATCTTATCGATAATTCTGTTTTTATCTTCTTCTCTGGTTTTTGGCCGCAATACGATAATCACGATTTTTTCTCCTTTTTTGCCGACAGAATTTTCTTTAATTCTTTAACGAAAAGTTTATTTTCTTTCGGCATTCCGACCGTAACCCGGATGAAATTATTCAAGCCCCAGCCAGACATGTCCCTGACGATTATTCCTGCGCGCAATAATTTCCGGTACACAGACCGGCTGTCCGTAGCGACGTTAACCAGGATAAAATTTGTCACGCTGGGAACAAAAAACAAATTAAGCCGCTTAAATTCTTCACAAAAATATTTTTTACCCTCCCGCACAAGGCGCCGGGATTTTTCAAGATGCGTCTTATCCTCCAAAGCCGCTTCCGCGGCAGCCTGCGCCGGGATACTGACGTTAAACGGCTCGCGCACCTGGTTAAGGCAGCCGATAACATCTTTACTGCCTGCCGCCCATCCCACACGCAGTCCGGCCAGGCCATAGGCCTTGGAAAAGCTGCGGCTGACAATCAGATTTCCGCGCCCCAGATACCGCAAGGTATCCGTATAATCCTTTGCTTCGACATATTCATAATAGGCTTCATCAAAATAAACGATTACCTGCC
>JAHIOQ010000136.1 GCA_018895275.1 Candidatus Omnitrophota bacterium | reverse complement strand
GCATATAGTCATGGATATTTGGGGATTTTAGAGTTTTATTTTGAAGAAATGCAAGGGAAACCAAGCAATAGGGAAATGTTAGAGACTACTTTAATAGCCTTGGATAATGTTAATAAGGCGATAGTTCCCCTTATTACTACAGGTGAATTTTTCAAAGTGTTTAAAAATTGCCCTTGCGGCTCAGGACGTGTATTTAAAGAATGTCACTTTGTTCAGTATCACGGGGCAAGAATCCTGGCGTGTGATTATAAAATTTTAAAAGAAGGATTTGGAAAAATTCAGGAAGTTATTTAAAATTATTATTCTAAAATTGACAAATAATTTGTAAACTAATAGAAAAGGATGATTTTTATGAAAAAATTAAACTGTTATTTATCTCAAGCCATCACATTGTTACGACAATTCGATGAATCTGAAGTAGAGCAATATTTAAAGTACTATGAGCATATTGAAAAATGTTTAAGTAAAAATCACAAGATAAATGTTTTTCATCCCATTAAAGAGGAGAAGCAGAAAAAGCTGTCAACGGAAATTTAAAAGTATACCAGTTTCGGCAATGAAAAGTATACCAGTTTAGCCGTAAAAATCAGGCATTGACCTCCTTTCGTTCAGAATAATGTTTAAGCCGATAACTGTTGCCCTTGATGCTGATAACCTGGCAATGATGCAGTAACCTGTCCAAAATGGCCGTGGCAATGACCGGATCACCGAAGAGCTCTTCCCATTCGCCGAAGCTCTTGTTTGAGGTGATAATCGTGCTTGAGCGCTCATAGCGATAAGAGATAAACTGAAAGAACAGATGCGCATCCTGACGGCTGATGGGCATATACCCGACTTCATCGACGATAAGCAGGGCGCTTTTGTAATAGCTGCGGCCGCGTCCTGGACGGTCGTTTTCCGTGTCTTTTTTAAGTTTGCCAATGAGATCAGCCATAGTTGTAAAGTAAATACTGGTGCCGTAATGCGCGGCCTTTACCGCCAGGGCAATCGCCAGATGGCTTTTGCCGACTCCCGGAGGCCCTAAAAATATGACATTTTCTTTACGTGGGATGAATTCCAGGTCGAATAATGTCATCACCAGGCGTTTATCGAGATTAGGATGGAAGCTAAAATCATATTCTTCAATGGTCTTAGCCAAGGGCAAACCGGCGGTTTTTAATGCCGTTTTCAGGCGTCTGTCTTCTCTGACGGATATTTCTTCGCTGAGCAGCCGGTCTAAGAAGTCAAGATAGGAAAGCTGCTGTTCTTCGGCTCCTTTGGCCAGGCCGCTGATATTTTCCCGGATTTGATGCAGGTGCAATCGGCTCAAGTGTTCCTGGATGCGTTCATGAACTAGTTCAGACACAGCTGATCACCTCCTCGTAAGCGGACAGAGGCCGGCGCATTACTTCTATATTTAAACTTCCCGTACTCAAGCCCCGGGTCGCCTTAGCCTTGCCTTGATAACGACGATATTTACGCTGATTTTGCTCTCGTTCATGGCGTAAAGCCTGGTAAAACCGCGGCTCCGCCACAACATTGCCTTTGCCATCGGACAGGGGGTAACTTACCAGCAAAGTCTGGTCATAATAAATACTCAATACGCCCTCAAGAATTTTTAACAGTACCTTTTTGCCGACATACTGGTGCGGCACAACATACCGGTTAGCGGAAAAACACACCTGGCAGTCTCTCTGTACCGTACGCCAGGCGCGCAGCGAGATGTCATAATATTTTTCCGGCAGGCTTAGCAACTGCGGCTGTTCCTGGGAAAAACGATTGCCGACTATACACCGCGTGGTGCCGTGTTCGCGCTCAAATGCAGTGGTCTGTACCCACAGCAGCACGTCTTTATTCAACTGCGCAAGACTGCTGAAGTTATAGCCGCGCCAAAATCCTTCCCGTAAATAATGGATCGGCCGTTCTACTTTGCCTTTTACCCATGGCGCATATGGCGGTGTCAGCATCGGCTTAAATCCGTAATGCCCGGCAAAACCGGCAAACTCCGCGTTCCAGATTATCTCGCTGCCGCGGCGTTTAAGTACTACTTTTTTCATATTATCGTAGAGTATTTCTTTCGGCATCCCGCCGAAGAAGGCAAAGGCATGCTGATGCGCCCTAAGAAACGCCTGCAGCGTACAGCGCTCCATAAACTCGATATACATATGCCGGGAATATCCCAATACGATGATAAAACAATACACCGTCTTTACGCTGCCGTCGGCGCCTTCCACTTGAAAGTCCCCGAAATCTACCTGCGCCTGTTGCCCAGGCATTGTCTCAAACCGCAGATACGCCAACCGCCGCTGTTTTTCTTTCAACGGGGAAACATACTTGCGTACCAGTCGTTCCGACCCACTATATCCAACCCCTTTTAACATCTGATATATCCGGCTCGCCTGATATTCGTCCTGCTCCAGCCATGCTTCTATTGTTGCATAATACGGCTCTAATTTGCTCCGTCTCTCTTTTGCCTCATATCTCGGCATCCCTTGCGTAGTTAGATACTTCTTTACTGTCACACGGCTTATTCCGCATATCCGCGAGATTCTCCGCTGTGAATACCCCTGTCTTGCCATTGATCTTATATCCATAAATGTCTCCTCTCTGATCATGTACCGCTCCTTTCTGTCTAAAAAGATAACAGTACCTGATCTCCTCAAAATATACCACTTTCCCAAAAATCCCAGACCTCCTAAGTGGTATACTTTTCATTGCCATTTATGGTATAGTTTATTATTGTCGTTAACAGAAACAAGAGTATTCATCCGATGAGGAATTGAAGGGCATTCTTATTGAAGAAAGAAATAAGATTTTTAGTGATGAGGGATT
>JAHIOQ010000135.1 GCA_018895275.1 Candidatus Omnitrophota bacterium | reverse complement strand
TGCCACTCCCAACTTAAGCATATATTACCTGCCTCTTTCTTTTTGCCTGATTGAAAGTCCTGAGCAGTTCTTTAAATTGAGAAGATTGTCTTTGTTTTGCCATAGTAAGTTTATAGCAGAAAAGCGCGAAAAAAGCAATTGGCGTGTGTAATACAGAATCACTGTACAGAATAATTACAGTTGTAACTACAATTTATATCATAGCGTCAAGAACTCCTTGCTGTTTTAGGAGCGTTTTGGCGCGCCGCAAGCCGGGCAAGCCTGCATGCTGAGCGGTTTTTCCAGTTTACTGCGATGAAGCAACTCACTATCGCGTAATATATCTTTTGTCGGGCCGTCAGCCGTAATTTTACCTTTATGCAAAACTATTGTACGCCGGCAAATATCCATAACCATATCCAAATCATGTGTGGCAATAATCTTGGTATGCTGGAATTGTTTCAGCAGATTTATCAGCTCCCGGCGCGATAATGGATCCAGGCTTGAGGTGGGCTCATCCATTACGAGAATATCCGGGGACATGGCTAAAACAGCAGCGATCGCTACGGATCTTTTTTCTCCTTGAGAAAGTTTGTATGGAGGCCGCCGGCTTAAATGCCGCATCCGCACGGTATCCAGGGCTTCGTTCACTTTAGCTTCAGCCTCTTGTTTTGTATATCCAAGGTTTAGCGGGCCAAAGGCAACATCATCAAATACCGTCGGCATAAACAGCTGATCATCGGGGTTCTGAAATACCATTCCCACGCTGCGGCGTACAGCATTAATATTTTTTTTTGTAATCGCGTGTTCGCCGATGCGCACGCTCCCCATGGCCGCTGTTAAACATCCGTTCAAGTGCAATAAAAGCGTTGACTTGCCTGCGCCGTTTTCTCCTACAATAGCCACAGACTCTCCATGCTCTATGCGAAAAGATATTCCTTCAAGCCCGACTGTCCCCTCAGGATAAGTATAGTGCAGATTAACCGCTTCAACGATATGGTGACTCATTGCCCAACCCCCATCAGCAAGCCTCCCAAATACAAAGGCACATTAACGTAACGCAAAAAAACAAATATTGCCAGCCAAACAGACACAAACACAATATCCCTGTGCCGAATAGACATGGATTTTATCATGCGTATTTGTCCGTCAAACCCACGGCAGCACATAGCCAGATAAATCCTTTGCGCGCGGTCCAATGTGCGCAAAAGCAATTGTCCAACAAATGATATAAACAGGGGAAACCTCATGCCTGAGGATTGAAAAGCCCGCAAAGAACGCGCGCGTACCATGCGCTCAGCTTCATCGCTAAGCACAAATATATAGCGGTAAAAAAACAAGAGTTGTACGACAAAAGGCTTCGGTATACCAAGTTTGGTTAATGCCCGGCACACCGCGTTAAAACCAGTTAAGGCAATTAAAATCAGCGCCGCGGTTACGGTTAAAACAAACCGCCCCAAGATCGAAAAAAAAGAAATCCATCCTCCGGAAATATCCAGTGAACCGATATGCAGGAGTACCGACCGGTCCATCAGGGGATTGAATATACCCACCACAACGGCAAACGGCGATACCAGCAATACCTTTTTCAGTATATATCCTGCCGGCAGGCCGCTTACCGCGATCAACACCGCCGGATAAATAAAAAACGGGGTCAGCCCGGAAAGCGTATATTTATCAAAAGAGATCACCGCAATGATAAATGCCGCGGTGGTAATCAATTTCGCCCGCGGATCCAAGCGGTGCAAAGAGCTCTCACCCTCAGCAAGGGTATCCATATATCCGATATCAAAATAATTCTTTCCGATACTATTCATACCCTCACCGATGTTCTTTTTTTCCAACCGCATTATTATGCCATAGCCCTGCGGCGTTTCAGCGCCCATCCGATTGCTGCCGCCAGCAAAAGCGTTAATCCTCCGCCGACTAATCCTGCCAGTGATGTTCCCGGGTCAACTGCCGGCCATGACAGCTGCGAGCCGGTTTCCGGGCCAATATCAGATTCGTTTTTTCTAAAACCATAATCCGGCAGAAAAGCGGTTTTTTCCTGAATTGCTGCCAAGGCAGCCTGCACTCCCGGGGGGTTTTCCAGCTCCTCGGCCCCGGAGGTTTTGAACATGGCCCATTCCAAACCATCCGGATTCGCGCTCGCAAACCAGCTCAATGCCCCGCCGGTAACTACTGCCGCCAGGAGCAATCCGGCAAGAACCTGCCTGGTATCAACGCTTCTAATCGGCTCAAAACGCTCAACAGCGCTCAAAATTTCCGGCCGCGCGTTCCAGACAAACATAACTACTGCAGCGCTAACAAATCCTTCTACAATACCGATTGCCAGATGAATTGGCTGCATCAAGAGCACAAATGTCATAAACGGCAATTCTGCTATGCCGGAAATCAATGTTTCCAAAACAACACTAAACGCCCCCATCTGCAGCCCGATAATCGCAGCAAAAAGAGCACCGGCCATAATTCTTCCTCTGGCCGGGTTCTTTCCGGCTATTGTACGATATACCAGCGGATAAGCGACAAAACAAGAGAAAAATCCCAGATTAAAGATATTGCATCCCAGCGCTAAAAGCCCGCCGTCGGCAAAAAAAAGCGCCTGAACCATAAGCACCGAAGCCATGACCAGGAACGCGGCATAGGGCCCCAGAAGAACCGCTAAGATCAACCCCCCGCCTAAATGGCCGCTGGAACCGGTTCCCGGTATGCTGAAGTTGATCATCTGCGCGGCAAAAATAAACGCGCCCAATACCCCCATCAGCGGAACCTTGCGGCCATCCGCTTCTTCTTTAACTTTTTTGGCGCTGTACCCAATAAGGCCCGCGGTAATTGCCCACATCGAAGTCCCAACCGCGGGAGAAATTAAAGCATCTGCCATATGCATAAATAATCTCCTTTCTTTATAAAGTTAGAAATCAATCTGTGTTCTTATTCCTGCAGCAATAATCGCGGAGCTTCCATTAACCGCGTCGTTGCCGTATGGTTTTGTTATTATCTGAATATCAGGGGAAATGGCCACGTTGGAGTTAATCTGATAATTGTAATAGGCCTCAAAATGCGTCTCTGCGTCCGCGTGTAAAGGCCCTGCTTTTTTATATTCATCAGAGGGATTGATTATCCCGTATGCTATCCCTAATATATCATTTTGCCTGTTCCACAAATTCCCGGACAATTGAAATCCAGCGCTATAAGAACTATCCAGAGAGAAGCCTTCTCCCGCAAGATACACTTCATCGCGTTGCCAGCCCGCGCGCAAAAATACTCCGATATCATCAGCAACTTCCTGATCAAAGCTTACCCCAAAACCTGTGCCTGTTTCTTTTGTTTTCGCCGCATTGCTCCATTTTGTATGCGCCGTTTCATTCAGCCAATATATAAAACGATAATTCCCTTTTTTATCCATTAACCGCGGTTTTATATTAACCTGTAAGCCAAAATAAGGGTGATCGCCAACCTGCTCAAAATCTCCGTTACCGTCAAGGATTTCCATGTCCAGCTCAACGAATTCCTTTACAGGCATTCCCAGGCGCATGCCTATCGTGCTATCAGGGGATTCGATCACCGGAGAATTTTT
>JAHIOQ010000134.1 GCA_018895275.1 Candidatus Omnitrophota bacterium | reverse complement strand
TTTAAATACGGCAAACAGCGAATTATTATGGCGATCCCCTATACAAGTATTATTGAGCAGACAGCGGCAGTTTACAAACAAGTGTTTGGTGAGGAAGCTGTTCTCGAACATCATAGCAATATTGATCCGGATAAGGAAGACCATAAAAGCAGGCTGGCTTCAGAGAATTGGGACATGCCGATTGTGGTTACAACGAATGTACAGCTTTTCGAATCTTTATTTTCCGGGCGTACGTCTGTGTGCCGTAAACTGCATCATATTGTAAACAGCGTGATTATTCTCGATGAAGCGCAGATGCTCGCGCCGGAATATTTGAAACCGGTTTTGTCGGTATTGCGGGGACTTGTTAAACACTTCGGCGTAACGGTTATTTTTTGCACGGCTACCCAGCCGGCGTTAAGTGCTAAAATCGGCAGCGGCTTGGCCGTATTTGAAGGTTTGCCGCCGGCAACGGAAATTATTGACACACCCGAAAAGTATTTTGAAGAATTGAAACGGGTTGAAATAACTTTGCCCAATATATCGGCGTGTTCGGAGTGGCAGACAATTGCCGATGAGTTGAAAAATTATAAACAAGCGCTTTGTGTTGTTAACACGCGTAAAGACTGCCGGGATTTACACAAACTTATGCCGGAAGGGACAATTCATCTTTCCGCTAATATGTGCGGGGAAGAACGCAGTGAAATAATCGCCGTTATAAAAAAGAAATTAGACGGCGGTGATTTTATACGCGTAATCAGCACACAGCTTGTCGAAGCGGGCGTGGACATTGATTTTCCGGTTGTCTACCGAGCTCTTGCCGGAATTGATTCCATCGCGCAGGCCGCGGGAAGATGTAACCGGGAAGGCCGGCTTAATGATGAAGGCCGGCTGGGAAAAGTTGTTGTATTTGTCCCGCCCAAGAAAGCGCCGGTTGGCTTACTGCGCAAAGGCGAGGACGCGGCAAGAAGTATTTTGGGCGATCAGGCGATGCTGGAGATGACGCCGGAACTTTTTAAGGAATACTTTAAGTCTTTTTACGGGGCAGTGAATGATTTTGATAAGCCGAAATTCATCGAACGCCTTGTTCAGGGAGTTCCTGAATGCGCGTTTCAATTCAGAACGTTCGCGCAGGATTTTAAACTGATTGATGATACGGCTCAGCGCGGCATTATTGTCTGGTATGAAGGGAAAACTCGAAATAGCCTGGAATTGATCGGCCTGCTTCGGCGCAACGGCCCGGAGCCGTGGCTGTTACGAAAATTACAGCGTTTTATTGTCAATGTTCCTTTGCCGGTATTTAATAAATTGGCACAAGGTGATTATATAGAAGATCTTCACGGCTACTGGGTGCAGAAAGCAACCGGGCTTTATAAATCAGGGGTTGGGTTGTTGCCCGACAGTGCGGACTGGGATAGGGAAACATTTATTTTTTGAAAAAAATGAAAAGGAAGGAAGGGGAAAATGGCAGAAAAAAAAGCATATTTAAGTTTTTCGCTCGGCCCTGTGCAGTCGTTTATTGCAACGGCGCGAACGGTACGAGATTTATGGTCGGGGAGCTACCTCCTCTCATGGCTTACGGCACATGCGGCGGTTAGTGTTTATGAAATGAGTAAGGGTGAGGCGCAATTTATTGAACCGGATATTCAAAAAAATCCGATTTTTAAGTTCACATTAGATAAAAGCCAAAAGAAACCCACAGAATCCGAAATTGAACTGTTGTTGATTCCGACGATTCCCAATCGTTTTATTGTTGAAGTGGATGCTGTACAGGCTGATACAGTAAGAAAACAAATTGAACAAGCAGTGAATGAAGAATGGAAAAAGATTTCCGATACGGTTCGTAATTTTTTGAAAGGGAAATGGGATAACGAATACCCAAAATGGGATGAACAGTGGGATAAACAAATTAAACACTGCTGGGATGTTCAAATATCAGTGTTGCCTGTATGCGACGGTGATGTTGAGTTGGCAAAGAAGATTGGTTTTTCAAAAGATGAAAACGATTTATTTAAAGCCCGCATGTTTTTATTGGGTCAATTAAACGCTGCACAAAAACAAATACGCTATTACCCCCCGCATGAAGAGAAGGATTGTAATCGGCCAAAATGCGCATTATGCGGGGAAAGGTCTCAAGAAATTCCACAAGGCATTTCTAAGGATAAATGGAAAGAAACTGCAAAATTAACTGCTGATCGAGGCGAACGGTTACAAACTAAAGATTGTTTTTGTGCAGTTGAGCTTGTTAAACGCTTTGCCTGGGCGCATTATTTTTCTGAAGAACAATTTAAGTGCGAACCGCATAAACGCCGTGTCTGGGATACTTACACAATTGCGGCTTTCGGCTGGTTGAAAAAACTTATCCCGGGAGAGAAGTCGATTTTTGATTGGGTTGTTAAGTGTGAAAATTGGAATGGCACCTGGCTTTCATGGAAAAGCCCTGGAAGCCATGATAAGGATGAGTATGAAGATTGTCCAGAGACGGTTTTCGACAAAATAAAAGGATTGCGCAAAACAGCGAAAGAGAAAAAATTTCCAGAGCAGCCTCCGTCTTATTATGCAATTCTTATGCTTGATGGCGATAGTATGGGAGAAAAATTAATCAGTGCCGATGAGAAAAAACGTAAAGAAATTAGTAAAAAATTAACCTCTTTTGCCATGAACGATGTCCCGAAGGTTGTTAAAAAACATCTTGGACAATTAATTTACGCTGGCGGCGATGATGTTTTGGCCATGCTGCCGTGCGAAACCGCGCTTATTTGCAGCCGTGATATCAGTAGTAAGTTCGGTGGTCTCGAACCGGGATTTACTCTTTCCGGCGGAATCGCGGTTGTACATGTTAAGCACGATTTGCAGGACGCGCTTGATATTGCGCGTAAGGCGGAAAAAGAAGCCAAAAACGCGGGACGTAACCGCCTTGCGCTTAGCATTGTTAAACGTTCAGGAGCTCCGAAAACAGCCATTATCGGCTGGAATCAGATTGAAAAATTCAATGCTCTTTTGCGGAAATTTTCTGATGAGAAGGCGTCTGATCGCTGGTTGTATCAGTTGGCGGAAAAGTGGAACACTCTTGAACAGGATTTCCACATGCTTAATTGTGAATTTTTTAGGTTACTTAAACATAGTGAAAAAGCCCCGAAAAAAGAAGCGAAAAGTTTTTGGGAGGAAATAACAAAAGAGCCGACTGAACAGCGCCGCAATGCGTTAATACTTATGGAGCACGCGTCGTTTTTAGCGCGTAATAAGAAGGAGGATTGATTATGCAACCAACGCCAACACCTGTTTTAGATGACCCGAAGGGGTTATTGATTGAACCGTACGATACATTGTTTTTTCGTGACGGCCGTCCGTTTGGCCCCACTGATTTCGGGCGCTCGCAATTGCCGCTTCCGCAGACAATCGCGGGCATGGTGCGGACATGCTTGATGAATGCCTTTGGCCTGAAGTCTTCGCAAATTCATAATTTGCGGGAAAACGCGAATGGTGTTGAATTATATCAGAGCGCGCTTGCGTTTATCGCGTGCCGCGGCCCGTGGATTGTGGAAATAGAGAACAATAAAATCAAAGATTTATTTATCCCACCGCCCGCGCATTTGTGTCATTTGAAGCGCGATAAAGACAAATTGATTTTATTGCGTCCGTTGGATGATGTAAACGATCTCCCCGGGTGGAAAAGTTCGTCCGGCCAGAACGATGTTCGACCGGTAATTTATACGGAAAACAGTGATGCCATTGAAGCAGAAAATCGCTGGATGGGCAAAGACGCGATCGCCGCTATTTTAAAAGGTGAAAAGCCGGTTAAGGATTTAATAAAACCGGAAGAACTTTTTACATGGGAAGAACGCACTGGTGTTACTATTTCACCGGACACCTACACCGGCGAAGACAGTCAATTATATTCCACGCGTCAACTGCGGTTACAAAAAAATATCGCGTTGTATGCTGAAATCGGCTGGGAAACAGTAGATGAAAATCAAAAGGAAGATTTGAAGAAAATTAAAAATGCTTTTAAATCTTGGGGTGATTTTGAAAAACTTTTTCCTCAAGAAGGAACTATTCTGCCCTTGGGCGGTGAAGGCAGGCGTGTGGTAGTAAAACAGACAACAGAGCCTTTTTCATGGCCGCAAATAAATGTCGAAGATAAGGGGGGAGTGCAACGCGCGTTTACATGGCTCATCTCACCGCTTATTAATTACCAGCATGAGCGCACAAATGGTGAGCGTGAGCCGTGGTCTCCGATGTCCTGCGCGAAATTAGTCGGAGTAGTCTGCCCTAAACCGCTTGCAATTTCCGGTTGGGATATGGCGGGCGAAGGCGGAGAAGAGAGGAAAGCCCGTCCGCGTCCGACAAAATATGCTGTTCCTACCGGCGCGGTCTATTTCTGGGAACGCGGCAATAACGCAAATTTGGACAAACCTTTTATTAATAACAGCACGCTTGTTCAGCTATCGGAAAATGCCAAAGACCGCGCTAACGGCTGGGGCATGGCGTTGAAAGGAGGGTGGTGATCATGAACAATAAATCGGTATCTAAACCGAAAGATGTACTCCTTGTCTGCACTGTTGGCGGATCGCCTCGCCCCGTAGCGCTTTCGATCTTACATAATAAGCCTAGGCGTATTCTTTTTATTACTTCACAGGAATCAGGATGCCAAATTCTTAAGGAAGGGGAAAGAGAAAAGGATGTGAGGGAACGTAAGATTGATGACCGTGGTGTATTGCAGATTTGCCGCGAGGAAGGGGTTAATGATATTGATGCGGGACGATATGCTATTACTAAAGTTAACCACCAGAATATTGAATCATGCGTCAGTACTATTCGCAGGGATGTCCTTCGTGAAATCGACAATTGGGCAGGCGGAGAGGTGGATGTCATTTTTGATTTTACTGGCGGAACGAAACTTATGACAGCCGCATTGGCAATGGTCGGACAGAGGATGCCGATTGAGTTTAGCTATGTTGCTGCCGGACAAAGTCATGGCCGGGATGCTCGGGATAAAGAAGGACTTGGCGTAACTCTTGATGGAGAGGAAAACGTTTTGCGAGTCAACAACCCTTGGGATGTTCTCGGATTCCAAACGGTTGAGACAGCTGCTTCCCTTTTCAATCAAGGAAATTATGTCGCGGCGAAATGTATTGTTGAACAACACCGAAATAAAACGAGAAACGATACTTTAAAACAACAATTATCAACATGGATAAATTTTTTTGAAGGATACCTTTTTTGGGATCAATTTGATCATAACGGTGCCAGTACGAAAATAGAAAATGTAGTAAAAAATATAGCAAATATAAAGACTTGGACCAGAAGGAAGACAACAAACGCAATAGAAGCTGTTTTGAAAAATCATTTAGATATTTTAAAGAGATTAATAGAAACCCCATTTTCTAATGATACTCTCAAAGATTTGCTTGCCAATGCTAAACGCAGACATAGCGAAGGCCGATACGACGATGCTGTCGCACGCTTATATCGTGTTATTGAGGCCACGGCACAATTACGCCTGAAAGATCGAGGGATTGAGTCCTGTTGCGTTAAAAAGAATCAGATACCGAAAGAATTGCAAGGAGAATGGGATGGCCGTTTTGCGCAAGAAGACGCAATTAAGCTGGCGCTTCAGGACGATTTTAAACTTTTAAAAGTCCTTGAGGAGCCTTTGGGTAAACGATTTTTTGAGAACGGTTTTGATCGGAAGGAATCGTTGCTTGGCCTTCGCAATGGTTCGATCCTTGCGCACGGGTTTACAGCCATAGGTAAAGAAAACTGTGAAAAACTTTGGACCGCTACAATGAAGTTGCTGGAGATAGATGAAAGTGTATTGACAGAATTTCCTAATATTGAAATATGAAAGGAGAACGACATGAATAATAAATCCGCATTACTTTTTATCCACGCCCAGACGTCATTACATCCCGGATCAGGGACGTCAACGGGAGCGATTGACCTGCCGGTACAACGCGAACGGCATACGGATTGGCCGCTTATTCCCGGTTCAACCGTTAAAGGCGTATTGCGGGATTATTGCCGGTTAAAGGAAATCGAGAACAGAGAAATTAGTGGCGACACCGAAGGAGATAATAAAAAATCCTGTTTTCAAAAAGCGGATGAGGTTGCGGCACTTGAATGTGTGTTTGGTCCTTCACAAAAAAGCAATCGGGCGGATGAACATGCCGGAGCCTTGGCGGTTACCGACGCACGAATTCTGTTGTTTCCCGTGCGTTCATTATGCGGGCTATTTGCGTGGGTGACATGCCCTGCCGTACTTGATCGACTGCGTCGTGATGCGAAATTTTTAACTGATATGCCGATGCTGGTACCTGAAATTCCCTTGGGAAACGATAAAGATGCGTTTGTTTCTTTATCTGATGCGTTGCTGGTCAAGAATCCATTTGAGGGTTCCAATATGGTGCTGGAAGAATTTGATTTTAAAGCGTCAAAGCAAGAAGGGAACGGTCTGCAAACCTTTGCTAAAACAATAGCAGAAAAGCTTGATCTCAAACGGCTCGAAACGCATTTGGCTGTTATCTCTGATGATATGTTCACTTATTTTGTCAAGAATGCCACTGAAGTGAACCCTAAATCCTAAATAGAAAATAAAAAAAGGAGTAAAAAAGAACGACCTCCGATGGTACAATGGTTATATAACAAAAACAGTAACCATCACCCAAAGGGTGAAACCCATGGAGGTCAAATAGATGTTAACAGAAAAGCTG
>JAHIOQ010000133.1 GCA_018895275.1 Candidatus Omnitrophota bacterium | reverse complement strand
AATTACGAGGTCAGGTGATTTTTAATCTTGACACTTCGTAAGGCTGGGAGTAAACTTAAAATATAGTTGGAAAGTCCCGAGTTAAGAAGGGGTAAATCCCGGACGTTAAAACCAGTTCAAAGCTGGTCCGCCAATATTTGTGGCGGAAAGTAAAACCTTCGCCAAAAAAGCGGAGGTTTTTTGTTTTATGAGCATATCATAATAATACGGAGGGATAGCGATGGAAAAGACATTTGAAAAATTAAGCCTGTTCTTTGATAAAATCAAAACTGTTGGTTTTTGGCAAAGGATATTCGGGTGGGGACAAATTAGAAGCTTAAGTTATGATGCGTATGAAGAGTTTAAGGCGCTGATGCAATCCCTAAACAGCATTAGTCAAGAGAGCGATGGCCTGAAAAGTTCAAAGGCAGTATTGACGAGTGACAATGAACATCTTAAAGCTGACAAAGCTAAGTTGGAAAATACCCAGGAAAGTATAACAAAGGAGCTCAATGCGGTTAGGGAAGAGGGGTCTCGGTTTAAAGCCAAAATTGCTTCTCAGGAAACAGGCTTAAAATCTTCGGAAAAACAAATAGTTGAATTGGAAAAAGAATTGGCTTTGTATAAAGAAAAAACTACCCAAATGGCAAACAATCTGAAAAGTTTAGAAAAAGAAAACACTATTTTCCGGCAAAACGAAACGGAGAGAAAAGAAACATATGAAAAAAATGCGGCAACGCTTAATGACATTAAAAATAAGATACAAATTGACAGGCAAAAAGAAATAGACGACCGTCATGCAGGCGAGCTTAGGCGTATCGAGCTGCTTAAGGAAACCTGGAGCAATCACCAGGACAAAGTCAAAGAAGTTATAAAAGGCATATGCGCAAAGCATACCATTGAATATGTGGATAATGTCCCGTTTAAAGGCAGCCCGGATAATACAATTAAGCTATGCGGGGAATTCGTTATATTCGATGCTAAAAGCCCTTCTACGGATGACCTGAACAATTTTCCTAATTATATTAAAATTCAAACCGGAGCGGTCAAGAAATATATCAAAGAAGAAAACGTGCGTAAAGACATTTTTCTGGTCATTCCTTCGAACAGTGTGGAGGTTATAGAGATATTTAGTTATAACATGGCCGATTACAATGTCTATATAGTTACCCTGGACGTGCTTGAGCCGTTAATCCTGGCCCTGAAAAAGATAGAAGAGTATGAATTTGTCAATCAATTAAGCCCGGAAGAGCGGGAGAACATTTGCCGGATAATCGGCAAGTTTGCTCATATGACAAAAAGACGGATTCAAATAGATCATTTTTTTACATGGGAATTTCTAGAGATATTAACTAAATGCCAGGCTGATTTGCCAAAGGAAATTATCGATAAGGTGCTTGAGTTCGAAAGATCGGAAAAGTTAAATCCTCCCATAGAAAAAAGGGCTAAGCAGATTCTAACTAAAACCCTGGAACTTGATAATGAAAAAACCAGGAAAGAGGCGGAGGCTAAAGGGATAACGTTTCCAGCTATGGTACCGAATAATATAAAAAATTTACCTCTTTATGAAGGTGATGCGAATAATACAGATGAATAAAGAATATAAATGTCCTAAATGCGGTAAAGTCATGAGGCGAAAACCAATCATGTATGGGTTTATTAATGCAGATTTGAACGAAGCATGGAAAAGTTTCTTGAACAATATCGATTATTAAACTTGTATTTAAAACAACACAAGAGTATTATTAATACAAAGAAGGAGAAAATTGGGGTTGAAAGGATTCGCGGGCTGACTCTATCGATATGAAAAGAAGAACTATCTTTTTATCGGCATTTTTTTTTAGCGCGGTTGTTCTCTGTGTATGCGGCATCAGCTTTGGGCTTTCGGTTGATTACGACGGTGATGGTGTTCCCGATGCCTTTGGTTCTATTGGAGATGTGCCCATACCTTCTGCTCCTGTCCCTGTTCCTGTCCCTTCGTCGACAAGCAGATCTAGTTCATCTGAAGCTTCTTCAAGCCAAAGCCGTACTTCGAATACTCCCTCTGTCCCTCATCCCAGCGGCCCCACAACCGATCAAATGGTGCAGTCTGCCATTGTAACCGGTATTATGCAGGGTTTTTTTAATGAAATTTTTGCTCCTACCCCTACCGGGCCGGATCCTGCGGAGCAGCTGCGATTGCAGGAAGAACAAAGAAAACTGGAAGAGCAGAAACGTCAGGAGTTTTTGCGTCAGAACGCGGAAGTAACGGCAATGCTCAAAGTGCCGGGACAGGATACTGCATCCACTACGGCGCATTCGCAATTTTTTGGTATTGGAGGACGAATTAAATCACCGCCTGACCAAAGTATTTTAGATAAATACGCGAAGCCTGCGGATACGGGGGTTGATGTTGGCTGGGGTACAATGCCGAAATTATTTCGGGAGAATAACAGCGTATCCGAACAGGAATGGGCCCAGGCACGAGAGCGGCAGACGCGTATTGATCATCTAAGGAAAAAAAATACATTAACTTCGGAGGAAATCGCAGCCTTGGAGGAATTGGAATCAAAACAAAATGCTACCTGGAAAAAGGTAATTAGCAATCCAGACTTGACTCAGGAAGAAAGAGAGCGTTTAAAATTAAGATTCTACACTTCTCCTGTGGAACTGGGAGATCATCCCATGGTGGACAGCCGGGCTTTTATGAAAAGAGAACAATGGACTGATCCGTATCTGGATATCGCCACTGCCGCGGCAAAGGGCGGGGCAACCAGTGTCGCGGTATCGTTGACAGAAGAGGGTGGAAAACAATTTTTAGGTTCTCAACCTTTAGATCTTTATGATGAAGCCTTAGCCGGCGGCAAAGTTGGAATTGAACCGCCTAAGACTACAGCAGAAGGAGTAATTGCGGTGGGAGAATATGTGGCGGGTAAAGTTTTTAAGCCGAAACAGGTGATTATAGCTACCGGCTCGATAAATACCGTGGGTGCCGGCACCCGGCAGGCAATCGTGCGCTATTGGGCGGCAGATGACACTGAGAGTCTTACGCCAGTGGCGGATGCCAAAGAAAAATGGAATAACTGGGTTTCTGACCGAAATGAGAATGTACAGTCGCTGTTAAACTGGAGTGGTTCCGGGCAATTTAAGGATTAAGATGAAACGTTTTTGGATAGTTGTGCTGTTTTTGTTGCTGGGGGCAGCGCATGCTCCAGGCCAGGATACTTCCGCAGAAGTGCCTTTTCCGAAAGATCTTATTGTAATGCTTCCCAAAGACGGTTCTGTCACTATGGAGTGGATTGCCGCGCCGTTATCGGCCGCGGAGGTAAGTAAAGCCGCGATGCGCGATATTGTGTTCCGGATTGATCATAAAAATAATATGTGGATAGGGTATAATCAAAAATATCTGGCAAACCTGGGGTCGGAATTAAACTTTTCCCTGGGGCGGACGGTGCGTGATTTTCTTTTTCTTGATGACGGGGAGTTGTTTATCGCTAGCGAAACCGCACTTGGTTTTATTCCCCCGTTTAATAATAAAGAGACATTGGCTCTTGATAAGGGAATTCCGGTTTTTCCGTTTCAGCCGCTGTGTTCTTTGCCGCTAAATCAATGCGTGCTTGCGCCTAACGGCCGGGGTAGTGTGTATATTTACGGATTTGACCCGGCAGTAAAGGCGTACGCGGTGTACGAATTGTTGTATGAGGAAAACAAGGCTTATGATAAAGGGAAAAAAACAATAAAAGGATGGGGGAAGGTTTTTCTTTCCACGGATAAAATTTCCGCGGTAGTTGTTTCTCAAGGAAATACTTATGTTGCTGAGGGCCGCACGGTGTTCAAGATCATTCCGGGAAAGCCGGAGCCGGCCATTGCGTTTGTTCATCCCCGGGAAAAAATTACGGGGCTGGCGGCTTCTCTTGAGGGAGGAATTTTTTACGCGACAAACAGCGGTATTGGTTTGAGCAAGAACGGGATGAGCCTTGAATTTATGAAGTATCCGTCTGCGCAGATGGTACAGCAGGAAAAGGCGTTGTATATTTTGCTGCCGGATTGCCTGGGAGTTCTGAAGCTGGATAGTATCGACAATTTTATAAAGAAAAAACAGAGTGTAGCGCGAAAGGAGTAGTTATGAGATATGGCAGGGGGAAAAATTTCAGGTACGCATTAATTGTTTTTTCTTTATTTGTTCTGGCGGGCTGCGCGACTGTGCCGGTTACTAATATTCCCGGAGCAGCGTCAAATGGAGATCTTAGCTCCGTGAGTTGGATGGTGGAACAGGGCTATGATCTTAATGCTTCCGGAGGGATAAGTAATCAGACCGGATTGCATTATGCCGCGGCCGGCGGGAACATCGAAATGCTGAAAGTTTTGTTGAATGCCGGGGCAAACATAAATGCGCAGGACTCATACGGATTTACTCCGCTTATGATTGCTTTGTATAAGAAACGCCACGAGGCGGCGGAACTGCTGCTGCAAAGAGGCGCGGACGTGAAGATTGTCAATACCTGGAACAAATTTACTGCTTTGCATTATGCCGTGGTGTACAGTACTCCGGAAATTGTTCAGATGGTTTTAAACGCGCGTCCGGATGTTAATGCTAAAGAAAGCCGCGGCTTGACAGCCGCTGATTTTGCCAAAAAGTACGGAAATATAGAAGTGCTCGGGATGCTGAAAAAAAACGGCGTGGATATCCCGTATTTTGGAGACAAAAATAAGGATATTGTTCTGGCAGTTACTACCGGTGACCGGGAAAAGATAAAATCTTTGATTGATGAAGGAGCCAATGTCAATGCCAGGGATAAAAGCGGTACGACTCTGTTGATGAAAGCGGTTAATAACAATTGGCCGGATATCGTAGAGATGCTGCTGAGGAAAGGCGCGGATGCCGCCGTGAAGGATAAAGATGGGTGGACGCCTGCGATGCATGCGGCCAAAGATGCGCAGGCGGAGATATTGAAGGTATTTGATCGGGCCGGAATCAAACCGGCTTATTCCGGAAAAAAGAAAGATGACGTGCTCTTAGCCGTGCTTTTCAGAGACAACGGTAAGCTGGCGGAATTATTAAGTGCTAAAGGTATTGATGTCAACGCGCGCTACCGAAAAAATTCGTGCCTGCTTAATTACGCGATAAATAACAATAACAAGGACATTGCCTTGCTGTTGCTGGATAAAAAGGCAAACCCCAATCTGTTGAATGACTATGGCTTTAGCCCGCTTCTTCTTGCGTCAACCCGTAATTCTCCGGAAATGGCGGAACTATTGATTGATCATGGCGCGGATATAAATCTTAAAAATGATCAGGGCATGACCGCGTTGCATTACGCGGCGAGTGCGGGTTCTTTGGATATGGTGACATTTCTGGCCGGCCGCGGAGCAGATGTCAACGCGCTGAATGCCGGTAAATGTACTCCGTTGATGAGCGCCTTGGGCACAATGAGAAATCTGGAGGTGGCCAGGTACTTGCTGCCTAAAACAGCTGATGTGGATATCAAGGATACGAGTGGGTATTCCGTGCTGATGTACGCGGTTATTACCGGGGATGTGGATTTAGTGAAAAGTATTGTTGACCGTGGCGTTGAACCGGACTATTATACGGTATTATTATCGGAAGGCAAGAATAAGCATTACGCTAAAATAAACTTTCCTGAGATAACCGCTTTGCTGAAGCCCCAGGCGCTTAGGCGCCAGCTGCTTAGGGCGCAGGCCGCGGTCGAGTCCGCGCAGTCGGCGCAAGATTATCAAAATGCGATTGCCGAATACCGGATTGCCCAGGATATGGCCCCGGAATTTCCCGATACCTATTATAACGTAGGGGTGATTCAGGATAAATCAGGATTGTATAATGATGCGATTAAGAGTTTGCGCAAATACCTGGAATTAACCCCGAATTCAACGGATTCCCAAGCAGTAAAAGACCTGATTTATAAGATAGAATATAAGCGGGATGCGGGAAAATAAATAAACATACTATCAAGTCTCAACTAAAAGGCGGAGAAATTTTATGGAAATTTTAAATCTTGACACAAATTAATGATAGATGTAAACTTAAAATATAGTTAGAAAGTCCCGAGTTTAGAAGGAATAAATCCCGGACGTTAAAATCCCGCCACAGCGGGATCAGTTCGTGTAATCAGCTTAATAAACAATAGTTTTTTAAACTGAACACTTATTGAAAGTAAAACCTTCGCCAAAAAAGGCGGGGGTTTTTTGTTTAAGATGAATGATTTTTTTAACCCACAAAGCGCAAGGAGGAGTGCCATGAGAAGAGGATTAGTTTCAATTATTGTTGCGGTTATTATCGGGCTTGCTATTGTTTGGACGGCGAACATCTTTTCCAGCACGGCGATTTCGATAAAAAATAAAGGATATGTAAAGGTAAAAGGCTATGCGAAGAAGACGATTAGTGCGGATCTGGCTGTTTTTGAGGCGACTGTTTTTGCAGAGGATAAAGATTTGAAATCTTGTTATGAGATCCTTAATAAGGACAAGCAAAAGGTTGAGGAATATCTCAAAAATTTTGGTTTTTCAAAAAAAGAAGTGGAATTTTTTCCGGCGGAGATCGGCGAAAGGTTTAAGTTAAATGAAAAAGGCTATCAAACAGAGGAAAGAGTAGCTTTTAAGCTGTTTCAGAGCGTTAAGATAAAAAGCGCGGATGTTTATAAAATAGAAAAACTCGCTGCGGATGTGGTTTCAGTGCTTGGGGAAGGGGTCCAGCTGGCAGTTAAGGAACCTAAATTTCTCAATACAAAGATTGAAGATCTGAAGCTGGAAATGATCGGCAAGGCGACGGCAAATGCTAAAGACCGGGCGCAAACAGTAGCTAAACAGGGGAAATTTCACCTGGGCCCGATAGCATCAGTAAGAATCGGCGTATTCCAGATAACTCCTTTGCATTCCACGGAAATTTCTGATTATGGGATGAATGATACAAGCAGTATTGAGAAAGAGATCAAGAGCGTTGTGGAGATTGAGTATTTTGTGAAGTAAAATATGCCTGAACGCCAAGGCCTTTTATTAATTGGTTAAAAGAATAAGCTATTTTAAAGGGATAGAAGGCGTCTGGGTTACATCTGCAACGCGGAGTTTAGCATTATTGCTCAGGAATGTTAACCCCTTATTTTTAACTACCAAAAAGATTGAGAAGATGAAAAAAGAGGATGAGCTTTTCTATCACTCATTGTCATTCGGCTCAATCGTTCTTTACGGAAAATGGGAAATCCACAAGTCCGGTTACATATCCCTGAGGACTGGGATGTTCACAGGGAAAATTTTAAAAAATTTTGAATGCCAGGATATTGTGTTCCGGACAAAAGATCAAATTATGCTTAAAGGATGGTATCTGCCTGCCAAAGTAGATGCGCGAAAAGCAATGCTGCTTGTTCATGGATACGGAGTTAATCGATGGAAAGTTTTTGAACAGGTTCCATTCTTGCATCAGGCTGGTTACAATCTCCTTTTGTTCGATTTGCGTGCGCATGGTGAAAGTGAAGGAAAATATTGCTCCGAGAGGAATTTTTCTTATTCATGGCGATAATGATGATGAGGTTCTTCCTGAAAACTCAAAACATTTATATGAAAGAGCCGGACAACCAAAGGAATTTTGGTTAGCGAAGGGGGTTGCGCATACCTCTGCGTTGGTTCAATATCCTACAGAATATAAGAGAAGGGTGCTTGCATTTTTAGACAAGCATCTTAACGGCAATAATAAGCAGTATGCCGCAAAGATGGGCAAAGTTTTGAGGTGTAGAATGGGACGCAGATGACGTGAGTCGCGTTGTGACTATGTCACTCACGTGAACGCAGATTCACAGGGTTTAAATATAAGAAAATTTTTCCAATCTGCGTATGTCAGCGAAGATCTGCGTCCAAAAAACTTTCCGAGTGGCGTTTGCTTCGAATTTGTATCATATAACATTGATATAAAATGAGTTAAGTGTTTTTATTTTTTTAGGTTCTATAAGGTATAATTTAATTTTACTGACTATATTAGTATTTAGCTTGACAAACCAAACTTTATAGTGTATTGTTTATTATATGAAAAAGATAGAACAATGTATGGAACAAATTTTAGAAAAACTGACAAATAAAGTTGATAAATTTTATTTGGCAGGAGGAACTGCTTTGTCCTGGTTTTATTTTCATCATCGAGAATCGTATGATTTGGATTTTTTCACAAAAGAATTTTCGCAGGAGGAGATACGAAAAGTAATTAGTTATTTAAAAGATGTTTTTAACGTTGAAATAGAATTGTCCAAGGAAGTGAACAAGGAAGACAAGGTAAAAGTAGTGATTTATAATTTAACCTTTGATTCTGGAAATAGCGTGAAGATTGATTTTGTGGAAGATCCGTGTGACTTAATAAAGCCTCCCAAAAAAGTTGACGGTATTTACATTCTTTCGAAGGAAGATATTTACTTAAGGAAAATATTAGCTGTTTGTGGCAGCCGAAATGAAGAAGATGATTCAGGCAGGACATTGTTCAGGGGGGGCAGGCAGGAAGCTAAAGATTATTACGATTTATTTTGCTTGTCTACAATATTTAGCCCTATTTCAAAGTTTGTGTCAAAATTCGAAAAATCGACTTTAGCTGAACGAATGATAATTTGGCATAAAAGTTACAACAGAACAGATATGAAGATGGGATTATTGGAGATAATATCAGATAAGCAAATTGATGCAGGAATTATGATAAAACATTTTGATGAACAAATAGCAGCATTAGTGATGCTTTTAGCAGACGGAGACGAGTAAAATGGATAATAAGAAAATATTTTGGGATAAAAATATATCAGACAGTGAAGTCAGAAAAATATTAAAAGATGTTACTCACCCCAGGTTTATTTATTTTGTCGCGGCTTTAATGTCTAGAACCAATGATGCTAAAATGGTTTTTCGAGAATATTTAAGCAGGAGAGACTTTGTGCGACATTGGCAGAAGATTAAGCGTAAAATGCGTCAGAACGATTGGAATGATAGCCGTATTCTTTACTGGGATGAGTTTTATGCAGTATTTAGAAAAGGCCTGAAGCAAAATGGAAAAAATGATGTCAAAGAGAAAAGAAGTGCTATAAACGAGGAATTAGAGAAAATTGGGAATAAAATAAGAAAGGCAAGAAATAAAAAAAACTTAACCCAAAGAGAACTTGCTGAAAAAATTGGCTTATCGCAGCAAACTGTTTCATTTGTTGAGAGGGGATATAACAATATTTCCTTTGTCACATTACAAAAAATTACAGAGGCATTGGAACTTAATATTTATATAAATGTGACAGACGTTCCTCAGAGTAGTGTTTATGGAATAACATCGACATCAAGTTATTAAAGGGTGCCCATCCGAGTTTAGAAGGGGGAAATCCCGGACATTAAAATCCCGCCACAGCGGGATAAGGAAAAAGAGTTAAAAGTTAGAGAATCAAAGGGGCGTTAAATAATTCAACTATTATATAATTTGTGTTACCTGGTTTGAAAGTAGATATTGTATACTCAGGCCGCTCATCTGTGGAATCTGTGCTATCTGTGGTTAAAAGAGAAAGGAAGCATGGCTGCTGCGGAATAACATTTTAGTTTCCCGCCAAAGGCGGACAGGCGGGGCTGACTCCGCTGTGACTTTCTAAATGGGGACGCAGATGAACGCAGATTCACAGGATTTAAATATAAGAAAATTTTTCCAATCTGCGAGTATCAGCGAAGATCGGCGTCCAAAAAACTTTCCTGTAATTTTTTTATTGGCTATCAATGAAAGACCTGTGCCTTACAGGAATTAAACTCAGCTTCGCACCTGGTGATCCGTACTGACCCGGATATAAACTGCGAAAAAATGGGAACTTTTCTCTTTTTCGATTGTCTGATACAATAAGTAGGTAAAAAGAGTTTTGCAAAATAAAAAAGGAGGGAAGGATGCATACCTTGATTACTTATATTAGAAAAAGCAGGGTTTCTTTATTGGTTTTATTTTCTGTTTTGTTGTTATGCCGGCCCGGCCTTTCTCAGCAGAGTGAGTATGAGCGGCTTATGCCGGAGGCGGAACAGCTTTATGCGGAGGGCTCTTATGCTTTAGCGCATAATATCTATGTGACTTTGGATGAGATGCCGCTTGAAAAGGACAAGGCGCGCTGGGTGGATTTTCGGGTAGCGGATACATTATGGCGTTCCCAGGCGGCAACTAATACGTCAGATTCAAGTAAGTTTGACCAGGCCAGGCAGCAGCTGGATGTTTTGGCGCGGGATATTATTCGCCGGGAAGAGCAGGATATAGTTTGGGCCGAGGTTCAGGAATCTTTAGGGGATTTTTACTGGACAAGGCGGAATAATCAGCAGTGGCAGCAGGCCTGGCCGTATTATCAAAAGGCGCTGGATTGGTGGGCCGGCTCAGATGAGGTTGACCGGGCCCGG
Source organism: Candidatus Omnitrophota bacterium (assembly GCA_018895275.1). GTDB lineage: Bacteria > Omnitrophota > Gorgyraeia > B26-G9 > B26-G9 > JAHIOQ01. The sequence continues at coordinate 10,637 of JAHIOQ010000133.1, read as the reverse complement.
GGCCGCTATATCAATATCGTAAAAAGGATTGCTCAGCCGGAGTGGGCAAAAAAAGAAGCATATTATTTTTACGGATATCACGGGAATATCCTGCCGCTTGAAATTGCCGAGAATTTTTTAAAGATCGCAACGTCAAAACAGGACAGTGCCCATGCCCATTATGTCCTGGCAATGACCCTGCGCAATTACAGCGGCACCTGGCCGCAGCGAAAACGTGTGGTAGAGGAATTTGAGCAGGCTTTAAAATACGGCAAAGAGACAGATTGGTATGATGACGCGCTTTATTATTACGCTTATTGGCTGATGAATAACGGGCGTGTAATTGAGCTGGAAAATAATCAGTATACATCTGAGCCGGATTTCATTGCTGCTTTGAACATATTCCGGCAGATTGTTAAGGAATTTAAAAAAGGCGAGACCCAATATTATGACCAGGCAACAGAGCAGATTAAGAATATTACCGATCCGGCGGTAAATGTGTATGTATATAATGTATTTCTGCCGGATTCCCTGATTCAGTTTAATTTGAATTGGCGTAATGTAACTAATGTAGATTTTTCAATCTATAAAATTGATCTTGCGGATAACGTGCGTTTTTCCGGCAAGGACGCGAGCAGTCATAACTGGCTTGAATACGTGGATCTTAGCGGCAGTGAAAAGGTAAAGGGCTGGACGAAAAAGGTGGAGGATAAGGGAGATTATAAGCCAGGGCAGGAAAATGTTGAGCTTGATGAAAAGCTGGCGATGGGCGCGTATATCCTGGAAGCAAATGCCTCGGGTAAAAAGAGCCGGCAGTTACTTCTGGTAAGCAATGCCTCCTGCGTGCTAAAGACATCACCCAGCCGGGCGCTGGTATATTTTTGTAATGCCGATGACGGAGCGCCGATTGCTGATGCCGCGCTTAGCCTTTGGGAGAAATTTTATTCCAATGGAAATTGGCAGTGGATAGAGCGGAAAAAGAATACGGATAAAAACGGGTTTTGCGTGTTTGATTTAATGGACGCGGATAACAACAAAGAGATTTTTGTCGGAGCCGCGCGGGGAAATCAGCAGGCGTTTAGCTTAGGCAACAGTAATAATTACCGCGGGAATGATCAACCGTGGAAGGTTTACGCCTTTTGCGACCGCCCGGCGTATCGGCCAAAGGAAACAGTGCAGTGGAAATTTTTTGCCAGGGCTTATGAGCAAGGGGAATATTCTACACCGCTAAAGAAGAAAATCAAATATCAGATTTATGATCCGCGCAATACAAAGATAAAAGAGGAAATAGTTGGATTAAATTCCTTTGGTTCTGCCTGGGGTGAGCTTGAGCTTACAGAGTCAATGCCTTTAGGAGAATACCAGGTGAATTTTTATAGTGTGGAAACCCGGCTGAGGATTGAAGGAGGAAGGTCTTATGAGGATAAAAAAGAAGAGCATATCGGCGATGCCGTGCTATTTAGGCTGGAAGAGTATAAATTACCGGAGTTTAAGGTAAGTATCAGCACTCCCCTTGAAAACGGAAAAAAGAAGATATTCCAAACCGGTGATATGATTGAGGCCCAGGTTCAGGCAGACTATTATTTTGGCGGGCCGGTGGCTAATGCCGATGTTGAGGTGATTGTCTATCAAAACCAGTTTCATCATTTCTGGTATCCGGAACGTGATTATCCCTGGTATTACAAGGATATGCAGACAAGCAATGAACAATACCGCAATTACGGCGCCGGCCAGATAATAAAACGCGAGCAGATAAAGACAGACGCGCAAGGCCGGGCAATTGTAAAGTTTCAAAGCCCGCAGAGCTTGAGCGGGGATTTTGAATACCGGATTGAGGCCCGGGTGACGGATGCCTCCCGCCGGGAGATTACCGCGCAGGATACGGTTAAGGTAACCCGGCAGGGATATTATGTGTATCTAAAAAATAAGCATAATCTGATTAAGCCTCAGGATAAGGTGGAGATAGATATTAAGGTTCTGGACGCGAATAGCCAGCCGTATCCGGCCCAAGGCACGATAAAGGTTACCCGGAATTATTGGGTTGAAGCCTGGATTGACCCGGACGGCCGGGAAATCAAGGGTCAGGAACTGGAGCTGCTGCGAAAAAAACATGCGGCCTTTCCTCCGCCGCAGACATCCTCCGGCAGTAAAGACTGGCAGTTGAAATTCCGCGGCTATGAGCAGGATGAAATCTTAACGCGTACGCTTAAAACCGACGAACAGGGCGAGGCTGAATTTAGTTTTGTGCCGGAACGCGAAGGCTATTACTGCGTTAACTGGTACAGCAAGGATAACCGAAAAAATCCAATCAATGCGCAGACAACCGTCTGGGCCGCGGATAATAAGACAACAGAGCTCGGCTACCGGCATGGAGGGCTTGAGATTATTGTGGATAAGGACACATTTAAAAGCGGGCAGACAGCACCGGTGATGTTAAGTGTGCCTTCAAACGACAGGTATGTTTTATTCAGTGTAGAGGCGGATGATTTTTACAGCTATGAGCTTTTGCATTTAAATGGCACGGTTAAATTTATTGAACTGCCGATTACGCAGCAGCATGTACCGAATATTTTTCTTAACGCGGTAATGGTCAGTGACCAGCAGATATTTATGGATACAAAGCAGGTTGTAGTACCGGCAGTGGAGAATTTTATTGATGTGGAGCTAACCTCGGATAAAGAGCAGTACCAGCCGCAGGAATCAGGCAAGTTCCGGATAAAGACAAAGGATCACCGGGGCAATCCCGTATCCTGTGAGCTGGCCTTAGGCGTGGTGGATGAGTCGGTATATTATATCCAGTCGGATTACGCCCTTGACCCCAGAGAGTTTTTCTACGGGCAGAAGCGGGAACAGCATATCCAGACCCAAAGCACATTTAATCAGAAAAGTTATATCCGCCTGGTAAAAGGCGATAAGGACCAGCTTGTTGACGCGCGGTATGCAGGTAACCGGCAGGTCCTGATGAATAAGGTAGGAGGTGCAGGCGATAAATATTCGAGGTTGTCATTAGATAGTCGTTTGGGTTTTGAAGACTCTGGCCTGACAGATGCTTGTAAAAGCGAAGTAGCTGTAGAAGAAATGAATGGCATTAAAAAATGTCTTTCTGCCGGCTCGATGATTTTACCGGAGCAGAAAGCAAAAGAGGGTTTTGAGCAAGAAAGATTCGCAGACAAAGACGGCCTTTCTTCACAAGGGCCTGCAGCCGCGGTGCAGGTTAGAAGTGATTTCCGTTCGACAATATTCTGGCAGCCGGATATAGTTACGGATAAAAACGGCCGGGCGGAGGTTGATGTTAAATTCGCGGATTCTTTAACCTCTTGGAAGGCATCGGCGCGGGCATTAAGCCCAATTAATCAGTTTGGGATTGCTTACAGTTCGGTGCGGACGAAGAAACCTTTGATTGTCCGGCTGCAGGCGCCGCGCTTTTTTGTTGTCGGAGACCTTGCGGCAGTATCCTGCGTTATTAATAACAATACGGATGAGGACATTGTGGTAACGCCGGGTTTAAAGGTTAAGGGCCTTGTAGTCAGCGGGCTCTATTCCGGAGGTAAGGTTGTAAAGGCTGAGCAGAGGCCGCGTAAGGTAAAGGCCAATAGCCAGGAGCGCGTTGACTGGGCAATATCCGTGCAGGAGGCGGGAACGGCAAAGATACAGGTAACCGCGCAAGCGGGCAAATACGCGGATGCCATGGAAAAGACCTATCCTGTATATGAACACGGTTTGGAAAAATTTATCGCCAGAGCCGGTAAACTGCGCGCGGATGAGGCTGTCTTAACCCTTGATCTGCCTAAAGAGCGCCGCAGCGGCTCAACGGAACTGCGGGTTCAGCTTAGCCCGAGCATGGCGGTTACGATGCTTGATAGCCTGCCCTATTTAATTGATTATCCTTACGGGTGCGTGGAGCAGACCATGAGCCGGTTTTTGCCGGCAGCGGTTTGTTTAAATACCCTTAAAGATTTAGGGCTTGATCCGGATGAGGTTAGGCGTAAAATTTTCGGCGGTATTGAGCCGGAATACGCGGAAAAGACACACAAAAAAGGAAAACAGGATTTAAATAAATTAAATGACATGATCAAAAAAGGCCTGGAGCGTTTGTATGATTTTCAGCATTCAGACGGCGGCTGGGGCTGGTGGAAAGAAGGCGACAGCGATCATTTTATGAGCGCTTATGTTGTATGGGGGCTCTCTTTAGCGCATGAGGCGCGGATGGACGTAAGAAGAAATGTTATTGAGCGCGGGGCCGCTTATCTTGAAAAAGAGATAGTAGAGGAAGAGGACAATTATGATATTCAGGCCTGGATACTGCACGCGTTATCTAATTACCGGGCTGTCTTTGATAAAGGCCGGGCTAAGGAATTTGAGCAAAAGGCATTGGATAACCTTTGGAAAAACAGGGACAAGTTAAACGCTTATACCCGGGCCTTGCTTGCCTTATCCGCGCATAATTTTAAAGACAAAGAAAAGGCCCTGATTTTGGCGCGCAATCTGGAAAACGGGGTAAAGATAGATGATACCCCGGATACCTCGGTAATCCAGCGCGGCAGTCAAAAGTCAGAGGAGGCGGTTATCGGTACAGCGCATTGGGGAGAGGATGGTATCTACCGGCGCTGGTCAGACGGCGGGGTTGAGGCCACGGCGTTTGCTTTAAAGGCGCTGGTGACAATCGACCCTGAGAATAAGCTGATTGAGCCGGTGAGTAACTGGCTGTTAAAAAACCGGCGCGGCAGTCAGTGGAAGAGCACCCGGGATACGGCGATTGTAATCCTGGCCTTTAATGATTATTTAAAACAAAGCGGCGAGTTGGATACAGATATAGAATATGAATTATTTGTCAATAATAAACGCGTTGCCAGGCACAAGATTACCAAAGAAAATATCTTTTTCGCGCCCAGCAATTTTGTGATTGATCCGGAGCTGATAAAGGACGCGGCCAATGAGATTAGGATCAAACGCCTGAATGGAAAAGGGCCTTTGTATTTTTCCAGCCAGGCAAAGTTTTTCAGCCTGGAAGAGCCGATTACACCCGCGGGCAATGAGATCTTTGTGCAGCGGCAGTATTATAGATTAGAGGCAAAGCCGACTCTGCTTAAAGGCTATGTATATCAGAAGACGCCGTTAAATGATCAGGGCATTGTCAAAAGCGGCGAAAGGATCGAGACGGTGATCACGATTGAGGCAAAGAATAATTATGAGTACCTTGTGTTTGAGGATTTAAAGCCCGCGGGTTTTGAAGCAGTGCAGGTTAAAAGCGGGGAGCCTGTGTACGCCAAAGAGCTGAAATCCGCGGTTTTAGAATCTAAATCCTTAACCTGCGTGCCTTCACCTGCTCAGCAGGATACGGATTATACCGGCCGGACCCGCTGGGTATACCAGGAACTACGCGACCGCAAGGTAGCCTTATTCATCGATAAACTAGCCGAAGGCATTTGGGAAATCCGCTATGAATTAAGGGCAGAGGTCCCGGGCAAATTTCATGCCCTGCCGGTAACCGGATACGCGATGTACGTGCCGGAAATCCGGGCCAACGGCCGGGAGATTCGGGTTGAGGTGAATGAGTAAAAAATTTCTTGTCATTTAAGAGCGGAAGAAGGGGGCGTTTCCTTTCCTTCCTTGAACAATAGGTATATTTGCGGATAAACTTCCGATCTGAAGTTTAGGAATTTTCATTTATATCTCCATATTTCTTAATTATAAGGCAAGCGTTGCCTCCACCGAAACCAAACGAATTACTCATTGCCACATTTAAATCCAGCGATTCAGCGCCATTGGTAACATAGTCAAGAGGACAATCCGCATCAGATTCTTTATAATTAATGGTTGGTGGGATCATACCAGTATACACACTTACTACAGTCGACACGAACTCCACAGACCCCGCAGCTGCCATAAGATGACCAATCATTGATTTTATTGAGCTGACCTTTAAGGTTTTTGCATGTTCGCCAAATACTTTTTTAATAGCTGCACTCTTACATTTGTCATTTAAAACAGTAGATGTGCCATGCGCATTGATATATCCTATTTTTTCAGCATCCATATCAGCGTCCAGCAGCGCCGCTTGCATAACTCGGATCATACCATTGCCCTCGGGTTCTGGTGCCGTAAAATGATAAGCATCGGCTGTATTGCCGTATCCGACGATTTCAGCATAAATTCTTGCTCCTCGTTCAAACGCATGTTTCAAATTTTCCAAAACAACAATCCCGGCTCCTTCTCCCATCACAAAACCATCACGATTTTTATCAAAGGGTCTACAGGCATTTTCAGCGCAATCATTTGGAGTCATGGATCGGGTGGCGCAAAAACATCCATAGGGCAGCGGCGTTATACATGCTTCGGAACTACCTGCGAGCATGATGTCGGCATCTCCTCTCTGAAGAATCCGAAAAGCGTCGCCAATGGCATTTGATCCTGTAGAACAGGCCACAGAGAGAGCAGAAAGGGGGCCTTTCAAGCCATATTTAATGGAAACCATACACGCTGCCATATTGATGAGCAACTTGGACACAAAAAACGGATTTAAATTTTTGGGCCCATTTTTTTGAAGCTGGGAATACCCATCTTCGATTGCCTGTGAACCACCAATGCCGGAACCGATGATGACACCTGCCCTGTTTTTGTCAAATGAGAAAGATTCCAATCCTGCATTTTCAATTGCCATTGCAGATGCAGCAACTGCAAACTGTGTAAATCGATCCATATGCCTTGCTGATTTTTTGTCAATCCATTCTTCAGCTTGAAAATCTTTTACCTCAGCCGCGAGCTTAGAACGAAAATCTGTCACATCAAAATGGGTAACTTTCGCTATTCCGTTTCGCCCAGCCTTTAATCCTTCACAAAAATCCTTTACACCTATACCAATCGGTGTTACAGCGCCCAAGCCTGTGATAACAATCTGATGTTCGTTCATGATAAGAAACTCCTTTCAAAAGATATTACAACGGTATAAAGCGGCATTATAAAAATAGATACCTTATTTTATATTGAATAACATAGAAATCACCCGTCAGATTTGCCGCCGTTTTTTGGCGGCAAATCTGACGGGTGTGGTTATGCGCTCATTTCTTTTTTTATTTCATTTTATTTATCTGCATAACGTAAAAATAACCGATTTGAAAACCGCTAGGTTTTTAAATTCGGTTCATTGTTTTGTTAAATTTTATTATATTATTTTTGGGCCTGTTTGTCGATGAAAATTTTTGAAGCAGGAAAGGAAGGCCAAGATTCAAGACAAGGTCTATAAATGTGTTAACCAAACTTTAAAACTTTAAATAACGTATGTCCCCTCAGCTCCCCATTTAATGCAATACAAACCGTTACAAGCGGTATTTAAGGACAAAATACGATAATGAAGAATAAAAATATCCTTCTTAATGGAGTTGGAATCTTCCGATTAATTTCATATATTCTCTGTGTCTCTGTGTGATTATTTATTTCATTTTGTTTTTTGCATTTTTATCTTACCGGGATTGGCCTTTCGAATTTAAAAAAAATCAAATTTACCCTTGACAAAGTGTAAAAAATACACTATACTTAGTGTTGATAGAACACTAATAACAAAATATCAAGGAGGTGTATATGTGTTACAAAGTTCTTCCCTACAATCAATCGCTGGCGCTGCTTACCGATTTCTATGAGTTAACCATGGCTTACGGCTATTGGAAATCGGGTGTGAGTGATAAGGAAGCGGTTTTTCACTTATTTTTCCGGAATAACCCATTTAAAAGCGGGTTTACAATTGCCTGTGGATTAGAGTATGTGATTGATTTTCTGGAGAATTTCCGCCTGGATAAAAGTGACCTGGATTATTTGCGGTCTTTACGCGGTAATGATGAAAGGCCTATTTTTGATAACGCGTTCTTAGATTATATGGCTGATATGAACTTCAGCTGTGATATCGATGCTGTGGCGGAAGGCACGGCTGTTTTTCCGCTTGAGCCGTTAGTAAGGGTGCAGGGGCCGATAATTCAGTGCCAGATTTTAGAAACAGCGCTTTTGAATATTATTAATTTTCAGACGCTTATCGCGACAAAGGCCAGGCGCATGTGCATTGCCGCGCAGGGAGAGCCTATCTTAGAATTCGGATTACGCCGCGCGCAGGGTATTGACGGTTCTTTGGCCGCTTCCCGGGCGGCTTATATCGGCGGATGCAGCGCTACTTCTAATGTGTTGGCGGGAAAGGTATTTGGTATTCCGGTAAAAGGAACGCATGCTCATAGCTGGATAATGAGTTTTGATGATGAGCTGGAGTCTTTTAAGGCTTATGCTAAGGCGATGCCTAACAACTGTGTGTTTCTGGTTGATACCTATGATACGCTTGAGGGTGTGCGTAACGCGGTAGAAGCAGGTAAATGGCTTCGACAGAACGGGCATGAAATGGCCGGAATCCGCCTTGATTCAGGAGATTTGGCGTATTTGAGTATTGAGGCGCGTAAGATTTTAGATCAGCAAGGTTTTAAAAATGCCAAGATCATCGCAAGTAATGATTTGGATGAAAACATTATTACCAGCCTTAAGGCGCAAGGGGCACAGGTTAATATTTGGGGCGTAGGAACAAAATTAATTACCGCCTATGACCAGCCGGCATTGGGAGGTGTTTATAAGATTGCCGCGGTAAAAGAACCGGAAGGAGAATGGAAATATAAGATTAAACTTTCTGAGCAGGCGGTAAAAGTTTCTAATCCGGGAATTCAGCAAGTGCGCAGGTATATAAAAAATAATGAGGCTGTTGCCGATGTTATTTATGATAAAGATACGAATCTGGATAAAGGCTGTATTATGATTGATCCGCTTGATATGACCCGACAAAAACGAATAACAACGGATATGAAAGGTGAGGATTTGTTGCTTCCGGTATTCAGGAAGGGTAAAAGGGTATATCCCCGGGTAAGTTTAGAGGAGATTAGAAAAAAAGCTAAAAAGAGCCTGGAACAATTTCATGGGGGCATAAAACGATTTACAAATCCGCATCAGTATCCCGTGGGATTAGAGAAATCTTTGTACGCACTGAAAACCGAGCTTATTCTTAAAAGCCGTGAGGTGTTGATGTGAACAGAGACGAAGTTCGGATAACAAAATTTAAACACCCATACGTGACTGTTGACTGTGTGGTGTTTGGGTTTGACGAAGGCGATTTAAAAATAATTTTGATCCAGCGTGCCAACGCGCCTTTTAAGAATAAATGGGCTTTACCCGGCGGGTTTGTCCGTTTAAATGAGAGCCTTGAGCAGGCAGCAATACGTGAGTTAAAAGAAGAGACAGGAATTAAGGATGTGTTTTTGGAGCAGCTTTATACCTTCGGCAGGGTGGGGCGTGACCCGCGGACTAGAGTTATTACGGTTGCTTATTATGCCCTGGTTAATCGCACGGGGCATTTAATAACTGCCGCTACAGATGCTAAGACAGCAGATTGGTTTTTAGTTAAACAATTGCCAATGCTTGCCTTTGATCACCAAACAATAATTGATACGGCACTTACCAGGTTAAGAGGCAAGGTGAGATATGAACCTATCGGGTTCGAGCTTTTACCGGAGAAGTTTACTCTTTCGCGGTTGCAGCATCTTTACGAAGTTATTTTGGAACGCAACCTCGATAAACGTAATTTCCGGAAGAAAATTCTGAGCATGAAGTTGTTAATCGCCTTGAATGAGCGGGAAAAAGATGTAGCGCATAGAGCAGCGCAGTTGTATAAATTCGACGCGCAAAAATATAAAGAACTTAAAAGAAGAGGATTTAATTTTGAAATATAAAGGGGGTGGTTGGAATGAAGAGAGCGTTAATCATTGTAGATGTACAGAATGATTTCTGCCCCGGCGGCGCTTTAGCGGTACCCGAGGGAGATAAGGTTGTGCCGCTAATAAACGAGCTTCAGGAAAAGTTTGATATTGTGGCGGCAACCCAGGATTGGCATCCAAAAGATCATGGCAGTTTTGCCGGCAATCATCCGGGAAAAAATGCGGGAGAAATCATTGTGCTTAACGGATTAAACCAGATTTTATGGCCGGCTCATTGTGTCCAGGGCACAAAGGGAGCGGAGTTTGTGGATGGCCTTTGTATGGACAGGGTTGCTAAGGTTTTTCAGAAAGGTTTGGATAAAGGCATCGACAGCTACAGCGGATTCTTTGACAATGGGCATAAAAAGGCTACGGGTTTAGAGGAATATCTAAAAAAGCAGGGCGTAACCGATGTTTATGTCGTTGGTTTGGCCACGGACTATTGTGTTAAATTTACCGCTTTAGACGCGGTTAATTTAGGGTTTAAGACCACAGTAGTAAAAGCCGGCTGCCGCGCAGTAAATGTTAACCCGGGCGATGCGGATAACGCCGTTAAAGAAATGGAGAAGGCCGGGATAAAAATTAAAAAAAGTAGAACTTCTTAAGCAAACGGAGGAAGGGCTCTCGAAAAAATACAGCTTCAAGATTACGAATCATCTTATACAGTTTTACGGTTTATGTGAGCAATGTAGCTGTAAAAAGTAACCGTTATATTTTTTTCTCTTGTAATGGAAATGGTTTTCACTAACAAAAGGGAGGTGTGATATGCCGCGTTTTGATGGAACAGGCCCTATGGGGCAAGGTGCGATGACAGGCGGTGGTGGAGGATATTGTGCGGTAGCAGTAAATGGTACAGGCGTAAGACCGATGAGCGGTCGCGGTTTT
>JAHIOQ010000132.1 GCA_018895275.1 Candidatus Omnitrophota bacterium | reverse complement strand
TCCGGTGAATGTGTTTATTTTAAGAAAATATAATGCATCGTTATTGATTAATTTGACGGCTTCGCATAACGGCCCTGAATACGGCGGTTTTGAATTCTTTGACGGCAGGACCCTTGGGTTAGCGCACGAGGATATAAATGCATCGGTTACAGAAACTCTGGCCAAGACGAAGGAAGTAAAATATTATAAAGACATTAACACCCCTGAGGTTAGAGAAAATATCGAAGAGATAGAAGTTCCCTTGCAGGAATATGTGACATATTTGCAAACTGAATTAGGTATAGACTTTGACATAATAAAGCAGCAGAAACCACGTCTCATAAATGATTGTCAATACGGCACAAGCGTATTAATGAAGAAATTAGCAAAAATTGCCGGTTTGCAGGATTATTTTACGTTTATACACGATGAGCCAAGAGCAGATATGGGCGGGTTGAAAAACTCTGAAACTTTACCGGAGAACCTCGATGAATTATCACAAGAAGTGGTTAAACAAAAGGCTGATGCGGGAACAGCGCAGGATACCGATGGTGATAGGTTTGGTCTTATACTAGAAAACGGAAAATGGCTTTCTCCGAACCAATTTTTTAGCTTATTGACCTATGCTTACTTAAAAGAGGAGTTCCAAAAACCAGATTTTGACCCGAAAAAATATGTAGTGATCAGGACCATCCCTTCAACGGGTTGGGTCGATAAAATAGCCGCGCATTTCGGTATCCCGGCTGAAAATGTTTGGGAAACCCCGGTCGGCTTCCGGTGGGTGAATGCCGCTATTCATAAGGCAAGGGCAGAGGGCAAAATTCCGATTATTGCTTTTGAGGAATCCGGCGGAGCATCTATATTAGGTAGTCTGCCTTATAAGGACGGTATTGCCGTAGCTTTTAAATTTCTCGAAATTACGGCGCGGCTAAAACAGAAAAAAAGAGACTTATCCTTTTTATACGACGAATTGGAGCAGGTGATAGGAAAAATTTATAGCAACCGGGATAATCCAAAACTGGAAATTGCCAGCAAGGAAGAAATCGCTGATAATCCGAAGTTGGTACCTGTTATCAAGAAAATAGCTGAGCTATATCAGGGCAAAAACGGAAAAATTATGTCTCACTTCAGGGAATTTGCCAAGAATTTAACGCCCGGATCGGAAATTAATCTGGAGGGGACAAAGTTTGTTGTTAGTGCTACTAATTTTGCGGACGGAGTAAAAATCACGTTTGAAGGAGGCGCCTGGGTATGCATAAGGCCATCAGGCACGGAGCCGGTATTTAGAGTTTATACTGAAGCTTATAGCGAAAAGGAAAGGAATCTTTTAGCGCAGTGGTTTCTGAAAGATATAAAAAAGTTCGGAGACGAAGCGAGAAGCCTCCTCCCCAGGAATTCGGAAGATTTTATGCGGGAAATCGATCATATTACCCGTATGCTTGGCGCGGAGGGGAGCTATCCTACTGTTGTAGAAGTATGGAAACGCGCGACGGATGTGGTGGCTTTAATCAAAGAATATAGCAGGGTTTCCGGCAAATCAGTGGCAACAGTGTTACAGGCATTTGACGCAAACGACTTTTTGAAGACATTATCCGCCCTCTACCGTGTGAGAACTGCGGGCGTATTGGATGCATCCGAATACTCAGGTAAAAGCCTGGAAATTTCCGTAACTAACGAGAAATATCAGGGCACGCAGCCGCAGAAGGATGTAAGAGGACAGCCTTTATCCGAGTATTTAAAATTGATGCGCGAGATAGCGCCGAACGTGCCGAATGTCTTCCGTGACGGGATGGAAGGATTTGTGGGAACATTTTTAGGTATGGAATTAGAAAAGGGAAAGGCGGAAACTCCGGATCTAAAGGGCATTATTGGGCGGTTGAAACAGTTTCTGAGGACTGTTAACCTGAAAAATATTCGTTATATAGTTACTTCCGGGATAGGTGCAAATGAAATGTATTCGCATCAGCCGGCAAGATCAATGAACGCGTTTTTTAAGCTTATGGGTTTAAACGTGCAGTGGATTGTCGTAAACAATCCCGAACATCTGGGAGTTATCCCGAAAGATGCAAACAATGAGAACACTATTGTTTTTGAAATGTCGCGCAGCGGCAAAACCGGGGAAACCCGCGATTTCTTTAATGCGACAAAAGATCGTTTTAAAACGCGTATTGTCGCGGCAAACGGTGAAGCGCTTTTTAATCTGGCAAATGAACTGGAAAAGGCGGGAGGGAAGGTCTTGGTTATCGATGATACTCCCGGGCACATCGGCGGCCGGCAGATGAACCGTAAAACCCTGATGGTTTACGCACCGCTGTTTGTCGCTTTAGCCGGTGGATTAAAGGATATTAATCAGGCCGAGGAGTATTTGTCGGCGTATACTTCTTCCATGCTTTCGGCGAATAACGAGCTGGATTATGGTAAAGGATTAGAAAGTTACGGAGTCTCTGCCGCGGAATTTTTACTGCGGCATAGGGAATCGGGAAGAAGCAAGTTTGCCGTGCTTTATGATGATACGTTATATCCTGCTTCCAAAGAGCTGGGACAGCTTATGAACGAAGGCGCGAATAAGATCATCGCCGGCGGCGCTAATTTTAATATATTGGACAGCTATTCCTTGAAGAAAGACCGCGGATTGGTGGATATGGTCGCGGAAAAGGCCGCGCAGTCACAGGTATTTATAGCACTGCTAAATAAGAATACCCCGGAATATAAAGAGCAGGCCGCATATATCGAACAGTTAAAGGCTAAAGGTATTCCGATAATTGTAATTTCCATTGAGTTGCGCAATAACGATTTGAAGTATACTTTGCAGTCAATCGCGCGTTTTAGTTGTCTGCTTCAGGATATGACAGTATATTTTACCAACATTACCCAGCAGGATGCCAATGCCAATCCTTCGGTAAAATTGGTGCGCGAAATTACGGCGGCAATGACCGCGCTGATCAAGCAAAAAGTGGGGCGTGGGGAAACTGATTTGACGTTGACCGCGGATGAAGTATTTGCTCGCATTACGCAGACACAGCAAAAAGGGCGTATAGACGCGAAGGGCAAACTGGATAAACTCGGGGTAAGACGGACGGAATTTAATCCGGCATTTGAGCAATTTAGAAGCGCGATTACCGGATTAGCTCAGGCATTGGGTATCAGTGAAAGCAAAGCAACTTTTATTTATATGAGCACGATAGCCGATGTTGTCAAGACAGATATGAGCGAGCCGGGAAAACTGCATGGTTCTCAGGAAGTTGAAGAAGCTTTCAGTCGCCGTACCGGCCTGGCAGCAATAGTTAACACATTGGCGCCTGCGCCGCAGCCGGTCTCTTTGAACAAGGAACTGGTCTTAGAAACTACGAATAAGAGCCGGGTTTCCGTGTTTGCGGATGATGAAACTCTGGGTGAGGTAAATCAGATACAAGGAAATACGGCAGAACGTATTGCCGAATATTTGTTTAAGATGTGGCAAACCGGCAGGTATGATATGAGATATATGCCTTTGGCATTTCCGGAAGCGGAAAGGGATAATTCAGTTATTGCGGAATTGCGGCGCTTTATTGTGGAAAAGTTTGGCGATTTGGATGTAACGTCCCCGCAGTGCCCGTTCCCGAATATGGCGCATACGGGTTTTGAAGCAATTGTTTCTCACCCATTGAAAGTATTTTATCTGGCAATTGCTTATACGGATACTTATGGCAAAGACGGTAAAATTGATGGAACATCGGAAGTAGAACCGGGAGTTACGGTGGATAAAGCCGCTTATGTATATAATCTGGCTAACGACTACCGTGCGCCTTACGGTGGTTCTCCCAGCGTTGTATTCAGCGTGAACAACGGAAAAGAGTTAGAGAATGTAAAAAGTGTTCTTTTCGGGGCGCTGGATTTGTTCCGGAAAAAGATTGATACGTATGTAAGCACCGAGGGATCCAAAAAGAAAGAAGAGAAAAAATTACCGGTTAGCTTGAACGAGAGAGAAACCTACCGCCTCGTATCCATCTCCATGGGCGGGGATAAAGTGGCGATATCCCTGAACGACGGTTATAACAATATTATCGACCATCTGGAGATCCGCTGGAAAAATGTTTTTGAAGGCGGAGCGAAGAATGCGGACGCGGAAGCGATCATGAATGTGGTTGCCGAGAATATCAATAAGCTGCTGGAAAAAAATCAGGTTGATAAAACACGCGTGAATAAGGTAAGCGCTAATCTGCCTGGTTCTGTGAATAAAGAAGAAGGGATTCTGGGGTATGATATGCCGGTGCAGAATCTTCCGTTTGGTAGCAAATATCCTTTTAGGAAAATATTACAGGAGAAACTTTTTGTTCATGGGATTACTGCCGGCGTTGAAATGTGTAATGATGCCGAAGGCTCCGTAAACGGCGAGTCGTATTCTCCTATCGGCTTATTGAAGGAACATGAGAACGGCGGGATAACTATTATCGGCGGCGGGGTGAATTCTGCTGCTAAAAAAGCAGGAAAGGCCTATTTTGGTCCCAAAGGAGAAATTAAGGAAGTCGGTCATAATTTAATTCGGGTTAAAGATACAGCTGGTAATTTCCATTATAAATGGGTTGGAAATATTACGTTAGGTGCACATCCCATAGAGCTTGGAAAGGGAAACCAACATATTATTGATAAATCCGGTGAAATTGGGAAAGAATATGTAGAAAATCCGGCTAAGTTCATGCAGCAATACCCGTATTATCCAATTATTAATCTGACTGAAGGGGAAAGCGATGTTGAAGATAGAACAAGCGGACAGAAAATAACCGAGAGATTAAAAGAAGCCGGGCTTGACGGTTATACGGTAGAAACTCTTACAGACAAGGCTAAGCAGGGTGATAAAACGGCAGTTATCTGGATTCAGAAGATAGGTAAGGAAGTTGGACAGGCGCATGCCGCGCTTTTTGCCGCTTATGCCGATGAAGAATTTATTAAACACTGGGTATTGATTTCCCGAGTAAATGAGAAATTAGGAAAAGGAGTGTATGAGAAAGGCCAGGTAGAAGATATCTATATCAGCAGTGTCAGAGAAGGGTTGATTGAAGAGATGGTTTCATACTTTGGAATGGATAATGCAAAGGCAAAAGAGATAGCCGCCGGTATTGTGCGCTCGAATATGACTTATGAGCGGGAATTAATCTCTTATCAGCCTATGGATAAAGATATCACGCGTACGGCGTTAAAGCGTACTTCCGCTAAAGTTGCCCCGCGAGAGGGCGTTGTGTCCGAGGATGTTCTCGCATTTGTGCAGAGAGCGATTTAAGCAGTCTGGTGAATAGTAAATAATAAAAAATCCCCGCAGTCCTAACAAGACTGTGGGGATTTTTTTATCTGCCTGTGAATTCAATCCCAATACGGGTTTGGAGAATGGAGAAACGGTTGTTCGATACCGCCATTCCACCTACGCGGTGGAAAAGGGTTGAAAAAATACAAGAGAAAATAATGTGGGAGAAAACAATGAAAGAGAAAATAATTGATTTTTCGAGTGAGATTCGTTATACTAAAAAATACTGTTAGCAGCGGCGTGAGATTTTTTGCCGAAGACTGATTTTTAGAGACGGGTGTAATAGCGCTTATGTTTGTTATCGTATATATTCTTAAGGGGCTGGCAACGATTGTTGATATAGGGCTGATGCTGTTATATTGGCTGCTTTTTGCCCGTGTTATCTTAAGCTGGGTGAACCCGGATCCGTTTAATCCGCTGGTGCAGTTCCTGCGACGGATGACCGACCCTGTGCTTGAGCCGTTTCGGCGTATCTTCCTGCCGTTGACCATGCGGATTCATGTGGATATTTCGCCGATTTTCGTTTTTTTTGCGATTGTTTTTCTGCGCAGGTCTTTGGTCGGGATAATCTACTATGTTGCTTATATGTTGAGCGGATAGGAATATGATAAAAATCGACAGGGAAAAAATCAGGAAATGGCTGGATTATTTAATCGGCGTTGTCGCCGGAATCGCTTTCCTTGTGCTGTTGATACAATGGGGATTTAAGCTCGGCGATTCCCACCGCCGTTTGTTTAATACCATTGACTCCATAGTGCTTTGCGTTTTTCTTCTCGAAACAGTCCTGCGTTTTCTGCTTACTCCGGAGAAAAAAGGGTATTTAAAGAAAAATTGGATTGATCTGATAGTTTTTGTTCCGTTTGTCCAATTCGTGCGCGGCATAAAAATGGCGCGTATTTTTATTATTCTGCGCCAGCTTATTGTTATGTCCAGCCTTTTTTCGCGCACAAAGCGGCTGCAAAAACTGATTAGCCTGTTGGGGTTTCGGCCGGCGCAATTGCTGGTAGTAAGCTTTTTGATGACGATTCTCATCGGCGCTTTTTTGCTTACGCTGCCGATTGCCAGTCACAGCGGGGAAGCGCTGGGTTTTATCGACGCGCTGTTTACGGCAACGTCGGCGACATGCGTGACCGGCCTGATTGTTAAAGATACGGGGACGTTTTTTTCGCTTTTCGGGCAGCTGGTTATCCTGGCTTTGATGCAGATCGGCGCGCTTGGGATAATGACATTTTCCGTAACTTTATTCCTTGCCGTGGGCAAAAAGATGTCGAATCGGGAGGCGATGGTTATGCAGGATGTGCTTGACCAGGACAGCTTCGCGGGAATCCTGGGGCTTATCCGGTTTATTGCCAGGATGACGCTAACCGTTGAACTGCTCGGCGCGGTTTTTCTTTTTGTCGGGTTTATGCCGTATTTTCAGAATCCGCTGCAGTGTTTATACATATCTGTTTTTCATTCTATTTCGGCATTTTGCAACGCGGGATTTTCATTGTTTTCCGACAGCCTTGTCGGCTTTGCCGGCGACGTTACGATAAATATGACGGTTGCTTTTTTGATAATCTTCGGCGGAATCGGGTTTATTGTCGTCGAGGATATCTGGAATAAGTATGTTACGGGAAAACGTTCGAAGAGTTTGGGGCTTAAGCTGCATACGAAACTTGTGCTGGTAACCAGTTTTATCCTGGTCATTATCGGGACGCTAAGCATCTTTTTCGCGGAAAGTAACTGCGCGTTGAAGAATATGCCGCTAAAAAAGCAGATTTTAATCAGTTTTTTTCAGTCCGTATCAACGCGTACGGCCGGTTTTAACAGTATCGATATCGGAGCAATGACCAATGCGAGTATTTTCAGCATGATTGTGCTGATGTTTATCGGCGCCTCTGCGGGGTCTACCGGCGGCGGTATCAAAACGACTACGGCATGGGTGATGTGGCGGGCGTTTACGAGTACATTACTGAACCGGGACAATATCAGCGCGTTTAAACGAAAAATTCCGGACGCGGTTGTCGCAAAATCCGTGGCGGTTTTTGTCTTGTCCCTGGGATTGGTTATTGTTTTTATGTATATTATTTCTATTTTGGAGTCATTGCCGTTTAGAGAGCTCCTTTTTGAAGTTGTTTCCGCTTTTGGAACGGTGGGGCTTTCCTGCGGGATTACCGCTTCTTTGCATATGCACGGAAAATTGTTGATTACGGCGCTGATGTTTCTCGGCAGAGTCGGGCCGTTGACCATGGTGCTGGCGTTTTCCGGTTATCGAAGAAAGATAAATTATGTTTATGCCGAGGAGAGGATTTTGGTCGGCTGAATCGTAAATATTTAGCCGCGAAGGCGCAAAGTCACAAAGTGATTTTAGATGGGTTATATCTATCATGAAGGGGAGGAAATTTAAAATTCAAAAATCAAAAGTCAAAATGACAAATCAAAATCCAAAATTAAAATAACTGCTCAAAAGAGGACAGTATTATTTTTACATTTTACATTATCATTTTAATTTTTGATGGAATGTGTATTCATTAAGTGAACGATCCCTTGCTTAAACGCCGATGAAAATCCCTTGCGGGATTTCCCTCGGCAAGCTGCGGGATTAATTCGCAGACGGCCTAACGGCCTATAATTTACGCAATTGAAATTGCGTAAATTATCTGCTCATTAAGGAGGTAAAAAATATGTATTATCCGGTGACGCGGCTGCGCAGACTGCGTAAAGAACATCTGCTGCGGGAGATGGTTAAAGAAACCGATATTAATGTGCGTTCTTTTATTTACCCGGTTTTCGTTACAGAGGGTACTGACGTGAAGGATCCCGTAACGTCAATGCCGGGAATCTGCCGGTTTTCGGTTGATAATTTGTTAAAGGAGGCGAAAGAGATAGACGGGCTGCGTATTCCCGCGGTGATGCTTTTCGGTGTTCCGGAACGTAAAGATGAGCGGGCGAGCGCTGCGTTTGCGAAAAACGGCCTCGTGCAGACGGCAATAAAGGCGCTAAAAGATAAGTATCCGCATCTTTTGGTTATTACCGATGTTTGTTTGTGCGCGTATACGCCGTCCGGACATTGTGGTATTATAAAAAACAAGGTTGGAGTTAAAGAAGAACAGCTACAGGAATCTTCCGCGGAGCAGGCTGTTTCCCAGGATATGGTGGTTTATAATGACGCGACCTGCGAAATACTGGCGAAGATGGCTCTTTCTCACGCAGAGGCCGGCGCGGATATGGTTGCTCCCAGCAGCATGATGGACGGCCAGGTGACGGCTATCCGAAAAGTTCTTGACGCGAATAATTTTAAGCATATTCCGATAATGGCTTACAGTGTCAAGTATGCCTCAAGTTTTTATATGCCGTTTCGTGATGCGGCGCAGTCCGCCCCGGACCAAGGCGACCGCAAGGCATATCAGATGAATCCGGCAAATGTTGTTGAGGCGATGCGGGAAATAGAGCTGGATATTCAGGAAGGCGCGGATATTGTGATGGTTAAACCGGCGTTGGCATATCTTGACGTTATTGCCAAGGCAAAGCAGGGTTATTCCGTGCCCCTTGCCGCTTACAATGTCAGCGGTGAATTCGCGATGATAAAGGCCGCGGCGGCGCAGGGATTGATCGATGAGAAATCCGCGGTCCTGGAGATTTTAACAAGTATTAAAAGAGCCGGCGCGGATATTATTATTACCTATCATGCCAAGGACGCGGCAAGATGGCTGAGCGGGCAATTTCTGCTATAACTAATGGCTCATAGGGTAGAAAACAGAGAACAGAATAAAACAAGATCTTATGAAGCGGAGAAATTTTGATATGGATTTCTTGAAGTAACTGTTTGTAACCGCTGGTAACCGAAAAAAGTGTCAACTATCCCGAAGGAAGCTACTTTCTCTGATATTGCATCGGGATGCCGAAGTGAAGCTTAAATAAGTTATTTCGTTCGGCATTGTATGACAAGACAAAGGATTCAGAAAAAGTCTGTTATCTGGCTTCTGTTTTCTGGTTTCAAATTAAAGGACTTTAAACATGCTTGTTTCCTGGAATGTAACCAAGGCCTGTAATTTAAAATGCGAACACTGCTACCGTGATGCCGGAAGCGCCGCGGCGGATGAGTTGTCTCTGGAAGAGGGTAAGGTATTGCTGGCGGATATTTACGCGGCGGGTTTTAAGCTGGTTATCTTTTCCGGAGGAGAACCTTTGCTGCGGGCGGATATTTATAAATTGATTGAATATGCCCGCGGGTTGGGGCTTGTCTGCCTTATGGGTACCAACGGTACGCTTATAGACGAAAAATGCGCGCGGCAGCTTAAAAAAGCCGGTATTAAGCGTGTGGGGATAAGTATCGATTCTGTTTCCGCTTTGGCCCACAATGAATTTCGCGGTAGTGCGCAGGCGTGGGAAAAGGCGGTTGCCGGTATGGAACACTGCCGGGAGGCGGGGCTTTCTTTTCAGGTACATACCACGGTTACAAAAAAAAATATCCGTGACGTTTTGTCGATTACGGATTTTGCGCAGGACAAAGGCGCCGCTGGCCACCATATCTTTTTCCTCGTGGCTACGGGCCGGGGAAGAAATATAGATAATGTTATTCCTTCCGCGGATGAATATGAGCGGCTTTTGGAGGATATCCTGGAGAAGCAAAAGACGGTTGCCCTGGAGCTTAAGCCCGTATGCGCGCCGCAGTTTGTGCGCATTGCCCGCAAAAAGAATATTCCCATACGCTTTGATAAAGGATGCCTTGCCGGTACACGTTATATCTGTGTTTTGCCCAATGGGGATGTTCACCCATGCCCTTATCTGCCGCTGTTGCTGGGGAACGTGCGCAGGGAAGGATTCCGCGCTCTCTGGCAGGAGAGTAAAGTGCTGGATGATTTGCGGCGGATGCGGTTTGAGGGTAAATGCGGGATGTGTGAGTTTAAGAAGATATGTTCCGGGTGCCGCGCCGCGGCTTTTTATCAATCAAAAGGTAACTATCTTGCCGAGGATTTGAATTGTAATTATGAACCCCAGGGAAAAAGATATATTAAAGATATTGCAGTCTGAGTTTCCCATTGCTTCGGAACATCCTTTTCGTATTGTTGCCGGCCGCCTGGGATGCGATGAGGCATCATTACTTAGAGAAATTACCGCGTTAAAAAAGAAAGGGCTTATTCGCCGTATCGGCGCCGTGATCAATGCCCCCAGGCTGGGCTATAAAGGCGTGCTTATTGCCGGCCGGATATTGAAAAAAAACATCGCTAAGGCCGCGGCATTCGTGAATGCCTTTCCCCAAGTCTCGCATAATTATATCCGGGACGCTGAATATAACCTGTGGTTTACCTTCAGCGCGAAAACGAAAAAAGAAGCAAATGACTTTTTTCTAAAGCTTAAGAAGCATAAGGCAATAGAAGATGTGATGGTTTTGCCTTCAGAAAAGACGGTGAAGATAAACGCGGAGTTTGAGGTAGGGTGAAGGGTGAAGGGTGTGGAGGATGGGGTGTGGGAAAATAAGACCGAAGGACGAGGGACGACCGCGCGCTATGCGCGCTAAGACGAAGGACGAAAAAGCAGAGACATAAATTAAATAGGGGATGGTAAAGTAGGTAGTAAGAAGTAATATTGAGTGTTGTTTTTTGCTTACCGCTTGTGCACTCAATATTCAACATTCAATAGGGATTGGAGTATGTTGACGAAGACCGATAAAGAAATTTTGCGGTTTTTGCAGGCAGACCTGCCGCTGGAGTCAAGGCCTTACGCAGATTTGGCGCACCGGCTTAATTGCACGGAAAAGGAAATAGCCGGATGTATTATGAGGTTGAAAGAAAATGGGTATATCCGCCGCATGGGAGCGATCCTCGATCATTATAAGATAGGTTTGACGGCGAATTGCATGTGTGTATGGAATGTGCCGCCGGCCGGGGTTGCCTTAATCTCGCGGCTTACAGTTAAACAGCCGGGGATAAGCCATTGCTATGTGCGCAGGCGCGTCAGCGGTAAATGGCCGTATAATTTTTATACGATGATTCACGGCCGTTCCCGCAAGGAATGTATGAAGGTGATTAAGCAGATTGCGCGGCAAAGCGGTATTGCCGATTATAAGATACTGTTTACGCTTAAACAGCTTAAAAAGATAAGCCCAAGTTATAAAGTATAGGATATAATTGCTGTTGTGAAATGTGATAAGGAGGGTATGATGAAGGAAGAAGTGGCTAAGGTTTTGGAAGAGATAAGGCCGGCGTTGCAGGCGGACGGAGGAGATGTGGAGTTGCTGGAAGTTACGGATGAGGGCATCGTAAAGGTGCGTTTAAAAGGCGCTTGCGGCTGTTGTCCTATGTCGCAAATGACCCTGAAAATGGGTATAGAAAAAAGATTAAAAGAGATGGTGCCTTCGGTTAAGGAAGTCCAATCGGTTTAGGATATAAAAAGAGATTAGTAAAAAGAAAACAATAAAAAATCCGGCAAAAACTTTACAGCGGAAAATCCACGGAAAAGCTTGCTATGTCCGGGGATATTTGTTACAATTTAAACCGGATTATTATGATTAAAAAACGTGCTTTCATTATAAGTTTTGAAGGGATAGAGGGGACGGGAAAGAGTACGCAATGCCGGCTTTTGAGCGCGTATCTTCGGCGCAGGGGGCTGGATGTGGCTGTTTTCCGCGAACCCGGTACCTCGGTGGCCGGAGAACAGATCCGCCGGATATTACTTCATGGTAAGGGAAAGCTTACGCTGCTTGCGGAAACCCTGCTTTTTCTTGCCGCGCGCGCGCAGTTAAAAGCGGAAAAGATAGCGCCGCAGTTGCGCAAACGGGATGTGATTATTTTAGACCGGTATATTGACGCAACGCTTGCGTATCAGGGCTATGGCAGCGGCGTTGATTTGGCATTGATAAAGGAAATTAATAGCGCGGCGGTTGGAGATTGCGTTCCGGATAGCACAATCCTGCTGGATATTGCCCCTAAAATCGGCTTGTCCCGTTGCGCTGGAAATGACCGCATTGAGAAAAGAAAGCTTTCATTTCATAAGAAGGTAAGGAAAGGATATCTTTGCCTGGCAAGGGAAAACGCTAAAAGGATAAAGCTTATCCCCGTAAAAAGTGACATAAACGTAATCCAGACTAAAATTCAAGAGATTATAGATAATGAACTTAATCGCAGAAAAAGACAGCGTTTTTAAGGCAATGTCCGCAATGCTCTCGCAGAGGCTTAATCAGGAGATGATTGCCGATGCGGCCAAGACCGTAAACGGCAGTTTTTTGTTTATCGGCGCCGATGCCGGCCGCATGGCGCATGCGGTTACGGAGTTGGCAATGCGCCTGCTTTGCGCGGATTTCGCAGGCACAAAACAAGACATGGGATTCTGCGGTATTTGCGATAATTGTAAACTGATTCAGAAGGGAGAGCATCCGGATGTGATTTGGGTGGCCCCCAAAGGGGCGTCCGCATCGATAAAGATTGAGGATATCCGGCAACTAAAAGAGCGCGTTTACTTGAGGCCGTTTCAGGCAAGAAAGAAATTATTTGTTATACGGGAAGCGGAGAGTTTGACTCCCGAATCGGCCAATGCCTTATTGAAAGTGCTCGAAGAGCCGCCGGCGGATACATTGTTCTTTTTATTTGCCAAAAATATAAGCCGGCTATTGCCGACGGTAATCTCGCGCTGCCGGCTTGTCCGGTTTGCCGGAGAGGCGGTTGCGCAGGAGGGAAAGGACGATAATATCGATGAACTGGTGCGCGGCCTTTTTGAGGCTGAGGTATTTGCCGCGGGGCAAGCACTTCAGGAAGATATCTGCGCTTTGCCGCGTTCTGCGGTTGAGCGGTTTCTTCAGGAGACTGCATATGTTTTTCGGGATATGTTGATAGAAAAACTGAGAGCCGGCAGCGGGAGGTTTATCAGCCGGCAGCCCGGGGAACGTATCCGCTTGTGGGCGAGGTCGTTTAGTGCGGAGGGCACGGAATATTTGATAAATGAAGCGGTGTGTACGAAGAGTTATGTGGGAATGAACGCAAATATTAAATTAGCCGTTGACCTGTTGATAAAAGCCATAAATGCACACAAAAGAAATCAAGATAAGAGGTGAATGGTTATGAAGATAGTTGACGTAAAATTACGGGACCAGGGGAAGCCGGTTATCTATAATGTTAATAATGTGGAAGTGAAACCGCCGGATATGGTTATCCTCGAGTCGGAGCGCGGGATTGATTTCGGCCAGATTGTTTCAGAATCCGAACACGCAACCGCGGATGCATCGTTAGGAGGGTTAAAACGTATTCTGCGCGTGGCTACGGCACAGGATATCGAGCAGATCGCCAGGAACAAGCGTGAAATAAAGGATGTTTTTGATACCGCGCAAAAGAAGATTGAGGAACGGGCATTGTCGATGAAACTGGTCGAGGCGGAATATTCTTTTGACCGCAGCAAGATAATTTTTTATTTTACCGCAGAGGGACGTATCGATTTCCGGGAACTCGTTCGCGATTTGGCGCATCTTTTTAAGGCGAGGATAGAGCTTAAACAGATAGGCGTGCGCGATGAAGTTAAAATGTTCGGCGGCTACGGCTGCTGCGGCAGGCAATTATGCTGTTCGGCGTTTTTAAAAGATTTCGAGCCGGTTACGATTCGTATGGCAAAACGGCAGAATATGCCTTTGAATCCGGAAAAGATTTCCGGGTTGTGCGGACGGCTTATGTGCTGCTTAGGCTACGAATATCAGACTTATAAGGATTTTTCCAAAACTCTGCCGAAGGAAGGCCAATATATCGAAACAAAAGAAGGTAAGGGCCGCGTGATAAGCGTGCATACTTTAAAGCAGACGGTAGTTATCGAGATGGAAGACGAGCGAGTTGTGGAGATTAGTTTTAAGGACAGGCCGCTGGAAAAAGAAAAAGGAGAGAATAAGGACAAGGGTAAAAGAGAAGATAAGGACAAAGAAGGGAATGAAGAAAAAGAATAGTTTTTATATTACGACCGCAATTGATTATCCTTCGGGCAAACCGCATATCGGGCATGCCTATGAGAAAATTCTTGCCGATGTTATTGCCCGCCGTCAGCGGCAAAAAGGCAAGGAAGTTTTCTTCTTAACCGGCACGGATGAACACGGCCAGAAGATAGAAAAATATGCGGCATTGGCCGGCAAGACACCGCAGGCATTTGTTGATGAGATGTCCGGTAAGTTCATGGAACTGTGTAAAATTCTTAATATTTCCTATGATGATTTCATCCGGACAACAGAGTCAAGGCATATAAGCGTTTGCGAAAACATATTTAAACGCGCACTGGAAAAAGGCGATATCTATCGCGGAAAATACGAGGGGTTTTATTGCGTGGACTGCGAATCGTTTTACCTGGAACGCGATCTTGTCGGCGGAAATTGTCCGGTACACGGTAAAGCGATGCAATGGATAGAGGAAGAGGGCTATTTTTTCAAGATGAGCGGATATCAGCAAAAAGTCCTCGAGCATATCATGGCCAATGAAGATTTTATCCGGCCGAAGGCGCGCCGCTATGAAGTGATTAACCGGATCAAAGAAGGCGTTAAAGATTTGAGCGTTTCGCGCTCTAATTTTACCTGGGGGATTCCCCTGCCGAACGATAAAGAGCATGTAATCTTTGTCTGGTTTGATGCCTTGATTAATTATGTGAGCGCCTTGGGCTGGCCGGATGGAGAACGTTTTGCTTCGTTTTGGCCGGCGGATATCCATTTAATCGGCAAGGATATCCTCTGGTTTCACACCGTGGTTTGGCCGGCGATATTGCTTGCGGCGGATATCCCGCTGCCGCGTGCGGTTTTTGTACACGGATTTATCAATCTTGAAGGTGAAAAGATTTCAAAGAGTAAGGGCGTGACGGTTGATCCGGTGGAATTGGCGCAAAAATATGGGACGGACAGCTTAAGATATTTTCTCTTGCGGGAGGTTTCATTCGGAGAAGACGGTAATTTTTCCGAAGATGCGCTTATCCGGCGGATCAACAGCGATCTTGCCAATGACCTTGGTAACCTTGTCTATCGCACGCTGACAATGGTTGAAAAATATGTGCAAGGCACGGTTTCCGGCAAAAGGGTTGCCGAATCGGAATCTACGCTTCTGGCTATGGCGGACAACCTGGCCGCGGAAGTCGACGAAAAAATGGCGGAATATGATTTCAGCCGGGCATTGGCGGCAATCTGGGCCCTGATCAATGCGGCAAATAAATTTATTGAAGATACGAAACCCTGGATTTTATTTAAAGAAAAGAGAGAAAGCGAGTTGAATGATTTTATCTTTACCCTGGCTTATGTGATCGATAAGGTACGCGAGAATATCGCTCCGTTTTTGCCGGAAACGGCGGAAAAGATTCAGCGCCAGTTCGCGCAAGGCCGCGTAAAGAAGGAAAAGCCGCTTTTCCCGAGAATTGAAAATGCTGATTGATACGCACTGCCATCTTGATTTCAGCCAGTTTGATGCGGAGCGTTCCCGGGTAATTGAGCGCGCGCAGGCAGCGGATGTTGCTTATATCGTAAATGTGGGAGCCGACGTAGCCGGCTCTCAGGAATCGGTGCGTTTATCGCAGCAGTATCAATGTGTTTTTGCCGCGGTCGGGATTCATCCGCATTACGCGTCCGCTGTGACGGAAGCGGATATGCGGCGGATTGAAGCTTTGTCGCAAGAAAAAAAAATAGTGGCGATCGGCGAGGTCGGCCTTGATTATTTTGGCGGCAATGTTCAGTATCGTGTGGACGAGACAAACAAGCGCAAACAAGCGGATTTGCTGCGTTACTTTATCGGCCTGGCCGCAGAGCGCCGCTTGCCCTTGATATTGCATTGCCGGCAGGCAAAAGAGGACATGGCGCAGATTATCCGCGGGGAGCTAAAAGCCCCGGTACGCGCGGTAATGCATTGTTTTTCTCAGGATAAGGAATTTCTTGATCTTTGTCTGGATAAAGGAATGTATGTTTCGTTCACGGCAAACATAACTTATAAAAAAGCAGACGGCCTTCGCGCCTTGGTTGCTTATGCGCCGCTGGAACGAATCCTTCTTGAGACCGATGCGCCGTTTCTTGCGCCGCAGGAACACCGCGGAAGGCGTAACGAGCCGGCTTATGTTGTGCACGTGGCCAGAGAGATAGCGCGCATAAAAAACATAGATATGGAAAAGGTTGCCGAGATTACGACGCGCGGCGCTTGCAAAATGTTCGGGTTAGAGAAAAGGAATTAGTTATGCCGCAGGTAAGTGTTGTCCGTTGCCGTGATTATGATGGCGGCCGTCTTTTTTCTGAAGTTAAGAAGTCCGTTGATTTGATCGGAGGGATAAAGCGGTTTGTTAAACCGGGGCAGAAGGTTTTGCTTAAGCCGAATTTACTTAAGATCGCCGCTGCGCCGGAGGCCGTGACGACGCATCCGGAATTTATCCGCGCGGTTGTGCGCTTGTGCAAGGAAGGCGGGGCGCGCGTTCTTATCGGAGACAGCCCGGGCGGAATGGTGAAAATCGGACAACTATATGAGCAAAACGGTATTGCCGAAATAGCGCAGCAGGAAAATGCCGAGCTGGTAAAATTTGACGCGATTGTGCATAAAGAAGGCATTCCTTTTGCGAAAATAATGGATGAGGTTGATGTTGTTATTTCATTGCCTAAATTTAAAACGCATAGTCTTACGAAGATCACGGCCGCGGTAAAAAATGTATTCGGCCTTGTGCCGGGATTATATAAAGTAGAGTGTCACCGGCAAGCCCCGAACCATAAGGTGTTTGCTAAAATGCTGGCTAAAATTTATGGTATTGTCCGTCCGCATCTGACGATTGTCGATGCGGTTAGCGCTATGGACGGGGAAGGGCCTTCGGCAGGTAATCCTTATCCGCTGGGGCTGGTCGTTGCTTCCGCCGATGCGGTTGCCGTTGATGCCGTGCTTGCAAAAATAATCGGTATTGACCCCTTATCCGTAGCAACTACATACGAAACGCATTCTTTAGGCCTGGGAACGGCGCAGCTCACGGACATCGATATATGCGGGGAACCGCTTGAATCCGTAGCGGTAAAAAATTTTACGCTGCCGAAAATTTTGGCCTTGTATCGTTTGCCGAACGGAATTATCCGAAACCTCGTGAGGTTTATTCCGTTAATCATCGGGCTTGACCGGGATAGATGCAACGCATGCGGGATGTGTAAAAATATTTGTCCGCAGCAGGCAATAGAGGTTGTAACCGCCAGGATAAAGATGAATGCAAGGCGGTGTATCTTGTGTCTATGCTGCTGCGAGATATGCCCGCAAAACGCTTTATATTTACGTTTTTTACATAGGAAGAAAAAATATGAAAAGCAGAATACTGGTTGTTGAAGATATGCAGCAGAATTTCGAATCTTTGCGGCAGCTGCTGGAGCCGGAAGGGGTTGCGGTTGTGCACGCGCTAAACGGCAAAGCCGCATTATATTCGCTTGAGCAGGAAAAACCGGATTTAGTTATCCTGGATATCGTCTTGTCGGATATCGACGGATTTGAGGTCTGCAAACAAATCCGCCAGGATGAGCGCACGGCAAATCTTCCGGTTCTTTTTTTTAGTTCCAGAGGTGATGTTAACAACCGGATCCTCGGCCTGGAATCGGGGGCGTCGGATTTTTTGGATAAGGGCTGCGATAAGCGTGAGTTACTGCTGCGCGTAAAAAACCTGCTGGCTTATAAGCAGACGCTTGACACGCTGGAAAGGCTTTCCTTGCAGGACAGCCTTACGCGTATTTATAACCGCAGGTATTTTCAATCCCGGCTGCGCGATGAATTTATGCGCAGTAAGCGTTATTTGCACAATTTATGCTGCCTGATGATTGATGTGGATTACTTTAAGGAGATCAATGATACTTACGGGCATCCCGTTGGTGATGCGGTGTTAAAAAAGATAGTCCTGATTTTCCGCCAAAATACGCGCGCGTGCGACATATTGTGCCGTTACGGCGGAGATGAGTTTGCGATTATCCTGCCGGAAACAAATTCCCGGGGAGCCTATATAACCGCGGAGCGCCTGCGTTCGATTGTAGAGAAAACGGATTTAGGCGCGCCGAAGCGTTCCTTTTTTTTGAGCTTAAGCTGCGGGATAAGTTCTTTGCAGGAAGGCGGCGCGTTTGGAGTTGATGAGCTGGTTACCCAGGCGGATGTGGCGTTATATCAGGCAAAACAGGCCGGCCGGAATAAGACAAGTTTTTACGGTAAAGATATAACCGAACGGAGTTCGGATAGAGGTAATGATTTCAAATAGCAACGTCAAATTATTTATAGCGTTTGCTCTAATAAGGGGGGACTAATGGTGAACAGAATTCTTATCGTAGAAGACAATAAAGAAGATATGGAGGTTTTGAAGAAAAAACTCTCCAGCGAGCATTATGAGCTGGTTGCGGCGGAAGATGGCAATACGGCTATGGACCTGCTGCAAAAGGAAAGTTTTGATTTAGTCATCCTGGATATCCTGCTGCCGGATATCGACGGGTTTGAGATTTGCCGCCGCATCAGGAAAAACGAACAGTATGTCAATTTGCCGGTTCTGTTTCATACCACGGTTCATACGACTAACGAGAAATTAATCGGCTTGCAGATGGGGGCTGCCGATTTTTTGGTTAAAGACGCGGATGAACGGGAACTGCTGGTAAGGATCCGGAATCTTTTGAATACGAAAAAAGCGCTTGATGAAATCGTCAAACTGTCCGTGATTGATCCGATTACGCAGCTTTATAACCGTTTGTATTTTCAACACCGCTTAAATGACGAGATTGCCCGCAGCCGGCGCTATGAACGTGATTTTTGTTTCGCGATTGTAGATATCGATAACTTTAAAAAAATTAATGAGTTGCTGGGATATGTATGCGCAGACCGTTTATTGAAACGCTTAACGTCTGCGATTCGCAGCCATGTGCGCAGCGCCGATGTGTTATGCCGCTGGGGCGGGGATGAATTCGGCTGGCTGCTTCCGGAAACGCCGTTGGATGAGGCATATATTGCAGTGGAGCGGCTGCGTAACTTTGTCCAGACCGCGGATATCGCTAAAGAGGGCCATAATAGCGTACTGACCGTAAGCTGCGGCGTGAGTTTTTTCGATTTAAAAAGAGGGGATACCGAAGACGTATTACTTGCTCACGCGGAAGCGGCTTTAAATAAAGCAAAGCAGAACGGCGCCAACCAGACGAGGGTGTATGGAAAGGAGCCGTTACATTGAAACTGCAAACAATACGCTGGGAAGCAGGGAAAAAAACACTTGTTTTAATTGATCAAACGCGTTTGCCCGGAAAACTGGTTTATATGCGCTGCAAGACGGTGGAACAGGTTTGGCAGGCGATACGCGCGCTTAAGGTACGCGGTGCGCCGGCAATCGGCGCGGCCGCGGCATTCGGTATGGTTCTTGGCATTGGACAACGCAAATATGCCGCTTATTCCTGTTTTAAGAAAAAAGTGGACGGTTTGGTCCGCTATCTTGCATCGGCGCGGCCTACGGCCGTGAATCTTTTTTGGGCATTGGAGCGGATGAAACAGGTCGTGCTTGAACATCGTACGCATCCGGTGCCGGAAATCGGGGAGCGCTTGCTTCAGGAGGCCCTGGCAATTATGGAAGAGGATAGGAAGTCCTGCCGGAAGATGGCGGATATCGGCCAGGTTTTCGTAAAGGATAATGATAGTATCCTGACCTATTGCAATGCGGGTATCCTGGCTACGGTTGATTACGGGACGGCACTCGGTGTTATTTACCGGGCAAAGGAGCTTAAGAAAAAGATTAAAGTATATTCGTGTGAAACACGGCCGCTTTTACAGGGAGCGCGGCTGACCTGCTGGGAATTGCGCCGAAATAAAATAGATGTTACATTGCTTTGCGATAATATGGCCGGCTATCTTATGAAACAAAAAAAAGTTGATAAAATATTTATCGGTGCCGACCGTATCTCTGCCAACGGCGATGTTGCCAATAAAATCGGTTCCTACGCGCTTGCCATACTGGCAAAATATCACCGTATCCCTTTCTACGTGGTTGCGCCGGTTTCCACTTTTGATACGGCGTTGGCAAGCGGAGCGGACATCCCGATCGAGGAAAGGGACGCCCGTGAGGTGGGAAGCTTGTGGTATAAGCGGCCGATGGCGCCGGCCGGTATTAACGTGTATAATCCGGCGTTTGATATTGTGCCCGGCCGGTTAATTACCGCTATAGTTACGGACAAGGGAATCCTTACGCCTGCGTATCTCAAGAAAGTCCGGCGTCTTTTTTCACGATGAAAACATTGAAGCAGCTTGGCGAATTCAATTTTATTAATGCGGTTGCGCGGCAATGCGCCGGCCGTGACGCATCCATACTTAGAGGTATCGGAGACGATGCCGCGGTAGTTGAGCTGAGGGGGAAAACTTTGCTTTTGTTTACCGCCGATATGCTTATTGAAAATGTGCACTTTTCCCGGACGCAGCCGGCGCGCTGGATCGGGCATAAGGCATTAGCTTGTTCGATAAGCGATATCGCCGCAATGGGCGGAATTTCCCGCTATGCCCTGATAAGCGTGGCGTTTCCCGGTGATATGCCCGTTTCTTTTGCCCGTGATATTTATAAAGGTATGTGTAAAACCGCGCGTTTGTTTGATATCGGTATTGTCGGCGGAGATACGAATTGCGCGGATAAAATCATTATTGATGTTTTTATTTGCGGTACGGTCAAAACCGGCCGTTATATAACGCGCCGCGGCGCGCAGGCAGGAGATCTGATATTTGTTACCGGCTGCCTGGGAGGTTCCCAGGCCGGACGGCATCTGCGGTTTGTTCCCCGGGTGCGGGAGTCGCGTTTTTTGGTCGCGCATTTTCCCCTGAATTCAATGATTGATATTTCCGACGGCTTGGTAAGCGACTTAGGGCATATCCTGGAACAGAGCAAAAAGAGTGCCGTTCTCCGCAAGGAAGCAATTCCGCTTTCTCCTCAAGCCGCTTCGCTGGAAGACGCTTTTTATACCGGGGAAGATTTTGAGCTCCTGTTTACTTTGCCCCGAAGGTATGAGCGGCAGCTTGTTTCGAAATGGCCGTTCAAGAAAAAAGTGCGGTTAACGTGCATTGGCGAAATCGTAAAAGGTAAGGCGGAGATATTTATAAAAGATAAATATGGGAATCTGAAAAAGGCGGAAAAAGGCGGAGGGTATCAGCACTTTCGATGTTTATCGTAAACACAAATAATCCGGCGCAG
Organism: Candidatus Omnitrophota bacterium; assembly: GCA_018895275.1. Taxonomy (GTDB): domain Bacteria; phylum Omnitrophota; class Gorgyraeia; order B26-G9; family B26-G9; genus JAHIOQ01. Next base: position 6,400 of record JAHIOQ010000132.1, on the reverse strand, counting down.
ACAGAGCGGTTCGGCGCGTTTCTTTCGCGGTGTTTGCCGCTTAATGCGGTTGTCGCTTTATCCGGGCAGCTGGGTAGCGGAAAGACGACCCTGGTTAAGGGTATTGCCAAGGGGATGGGGATTAAGCCGGAAGAAGTAAACAGCCCCAGTTTTGTTTTAATGCGGGAATATCCGGGTAAAGACCGTACATTATTTCATTGCGACCTTTACCGTTTAGAAGGCGTGTTCCAGATTGCCTTTCTGGGGCTTGAGGATTATTTTTCCCGTAACGGCGTGCTGGTTATCGAATGGGCGCAAAAGGCCGCTGCGCTTTTACCGCAGGAATATCTGCGGATTAATATTAATGTCCGCGGCGAACTTAAACGCAGATTAAAATGCCGCGCGCAGGGGAAAAGCTATCAGAAAATTATTGAGAGATTGAAGGTTGAGTATGGAGAATTGAGAATTAAACAATATAAAAGGAAATTCCAAATAACAAATTCCAAATAACAAATAATAAACAATGACCAAAAAATCAATGACCAAAACACAATAAAGAACTTTTATTAATGTCCATTTAAGTTTTGTCATTTGGATATTGGAATTTGGAACTTATTTGTAATTTGGTGCTTGGAATTTGGAATTTTTACAAAACTTAATTAAATTGAGGGATAAAGTTATGTATTGCCTTGCGGTTGATACAACGACGAACTATCTATGTGTGGTGATTGCCCGGGACGGAGAGGTTGTATGCGAATATAACCGTCTAAAGGAAAGGGCGCATTCTAAATATTTGATTCCCGTGGTTGAAAAAGTGCTTTTGCGCTGCGGGCTTAGCATTGCGGATATGGATTATTTTACCGCGGGTATCGGCCCCGGTTCTTTTACCGGGCTGCGTATCGGAATTGCTGCGGTTAAGGCAATGGCCATGGCATATGATAAGCCGGTCGTCGGTTATTCCAGCCTGGAGCTGCTTGCGTTGCAGTCTAATGTACGGGATGGGCTGGTGTGCCCGGTCATTGATGCGAAAAGACAGCAGGTTTACAGCGCGGTTTACGAGTTTGATAAAAGAAAAGGCCTGCGTCGCAAAGGAAAATACCTTCTCGTTCCGATCGATGATTTGTTAAAAAAGCTGCGCGGCCGTATTTTGTTCATCGGCGATGCCGTGGCGTTGTATCGGGAAAACATCTGCCGCAATAAATCTATTATCGCGGAATTTGCTCCGAAGAAATTATGGTATCCTGCCCCGCAGGCAGTCGCGCGGCTGTGCGGGATGTTATACGAAAAAAATGACATAAAGACCGCGGATACGATAACGCCGTTATATATGTATGCGGATACGTGTACGGTGCGTAAGGCGAGTAAAGAAAAAAAAGTAAGCAGTAAGCAGACGACAAGAGAAGGATGAGGGACGATCTCTTCCGCTACAGTGCCAGGCGGGAGCTGGGACGAAGGACGAAAAAGCAGAAAGCAGGCGACCTGTAACTTGTAACCTGCAACTTGAAACTTGCAACCTGTACAAGGTAAATTATGAAAACATATCGTCCGACATGGGCAGAGATAGACCTGGGAAATCTTGCCTTTAATTTCCGTCAGATGAAAAAGCTTGCCGGCATGAAGGTGAAAATGCTTGCGGCGGTAAAGGCCAACGCCTATGGACACGGCATGGTGGAGGTTTCGCGTAAACTTCAAAAATGCGGGGTTGATTATCTCGGCGTGGCCAGTGTGGATGAAGCGGTAATTTTGAGGAAGGCAAATATAACCGCGCCGATCCTTGTCCTGGGCCCGGCGTTTTCTTCTCAGGAAATGAAATCAGCCGCTGCGTTGGGCATTACGCTGACCGTAGCGGATTATAGTGCGGCATTAAAGCTGCATCGTATTGCCGGAAGCCGGCGTAAAATAAAAGTCCACATAAAAATCGATACGGGCATGGGGCGCCTGGGTATCTGGCATGAAAAGGCGGAAACGATTATTCGAAAAATATCCCGACTGAAAAACATATTTATTGAGGGTATTTATACGCATTTCCCCAGCGCGGATACGGATAGGCGTTTTACTAAATCGCAGGTTCTTCACTTCGCGGCTTTATTGGCTGCGCTTAACAAACAGGGGATTTCCATTGCCTTGGCGCATGCGGCAAACAGCATCGCCGTATGCCGCCGGTTGTGCCCTTCTTTTCTGAATATGGTGCGTCCGGGAATCATGCTCTATGGATTATCCGGCCGGGATAAGGTGCAGCACATGGTGCGCCTAAAGCCGGTGTTGGCGCTTAAGAGCCGGGTGGTATTTATTAAGGAAACGCCGCCGGGCCGGAGCATCAGTTACGGCAGGACGTACATTACAAAGAACAAGACGCGGATAGTTACTTTGCCCATCGGATATGCCGACGGATATGCGCGGGCATTGTCAAACCGGGCCAAGGTGATTATCCACGGCAAATTTTATCCGGTTGCCGGCAGGATCTGTATGGACCAGACCATGGTCGATGTGGGGCTGCGGACAAAGGTAAAAACAGGAGATCCGGTAACGCTTATCGGTACGCAGCAGGCTAAGACAATCCGCGCGGAGCAATTAGCCCGGATATGCGCGACGATACCGTATGAGATTACCTGCCGGATATCTTCCCGTGTACCGCGTGTCTTCAAGAATTATTGAAATTCAAAAATTATTGACTTTATCATCAACAATGATATACTTATAAGTAGGGTGACTATGCGTAAAAAAATGCTGAATAATAAGGGATTGTCGCTTGTAGAAGTGATCATGTCGACATTGGCATTGGCAATGCTTATGGCGGGATTATTCGGCGTTTACACCAATGCCACTAATATAATTAATCTGGCGTTTCATAAGACATTGGCATTGTGCTGGGCGGAATCGGAGATCGAAAGAAATAAATGCTGTATTGATCCTACTACTTTCATTGATCCGGCGGCGACGGCGCCGTTGGTGCCTTTTTCTCCCTTGTCGAATTGGTTGCAGAGAAACAAAGCCGGCGGGGTTAATGTTGAAACGATTAATTTCGCTGGAGTGGACAACTTAAGGGTAACCGTTAGCTGGACGGAATAATTTTTTAAAAATGATGAAAAAAAACAAGAAGGCATTTACGCTGCTGGAACTGCAGATTGCCAGCCTGATGATGGTTCTAGTGCTTGTGGCAACCGGAGTTATTTTTTATTATACCCTGGCGATAGTGCGCTATATGCATGACGCGTTTGAGGTCTTTTACAACGCGAATGCGGCAATAAAGGTTTTTCAGGATGAGGTTATGGTGGCCAATTGCTACGGTAGTCGAGCCGGAGGGGGAACGCCGCCTTATGTGCCGGCAGCGAACTCTTATTATGGCACCAATGGTCCTGCCTTTAATGCCTATCAGTGGATGCCGACATTAAACGGCTTAGCCGCAGAATGGACCGATGCCCTTTTTCTGCGTTCCGCGGTGCAGACATCTACGGAAAGAGGAGAATTATCGCCGCCTGCCGGAGATTTCAATAATCATGAATGTGTTGTTATTTACCGCTGGACCGGTCTTGGTGAAATTAATACGCTTCAGGTAGCAAGGCAAACCGGAGGGGCTGCTGCTGCGGCAGGAGGAGGCCTGATTGTTGCCCGCCATGTTACGGACCTTAGGTTTAGGCCGATAGCCTATAATTGTCTGGCGATACGTGTTACGGTAACCGGAACGGTTCCTAATCCGATGCATGATCCACTTATCCCAGCAACGGGTGGTCCAAGAGTTTACAGTATTACTTTATCAAAGATGATAACCCTGCGTTGCGCGCCGGGCAGGGCGTTGACTCCGACCGCTCCGACGTGGTGATTCGATAATGCAGTAAAAAATTGCGGAAAAGAGGTTGTATATGGGTAATATGTTCAAGAAAAATAATAAGGCACAGGCAATGGTAATTGTATTTGTATATTTAAGTATTGTGTCGCTTATCGGTATTTATCTGATGACATACGCCATGAATCTGCATGATTTGGCTGTGCGGGAGATATATCACAGCCGCGCCTATTATTTGGCAGAAGCGGCGTTGATTATTAATTTGACCCGGTTGTACACCGGCCTGGCGGTTATAGACTTTCCGGAATTTTCGCCGATAACCGTTACGGTGGTTAATCAGAATATGGGCGTGGGGAATAGGCGCTTGGTTGCTACCGTAGACAACTGGATGCCGTAATAAGATAAATAGTTATATTTGTTATATTTGAAAACCGAATATGCAGGTTAAGGAGGAAAAGTGATGATGAGGCTCTTATTGAAAAAAACAGCCGAACGTATCCGAGGTATAAACAGAGAATATTTTTTACTTTTTGGCATAGTCATTGTTATCGGGTGCCTGATCTATTCTTCTATGGCGTTGACCCAGCTGGCGGCGCCGCAGGAGATTACCCTGACGACCTTTTACCCTCTGCCGTTTGGCGAGTTTCAAGAGGTGCGCGCGCGCCGCGTCCTGGATTTTGATAACGTAGCCCGCTGGGTTGACCCCAACGGAGAGAGCCGATTCCAAAACCTGCGACTGTTTGAGGGGTTGCGGACAAGAGAGGTGCGCGGTGGCGGGGCATTTTTGATTGATTTCAATTTTGGCAGGGCATGGCTGGCTACGGTTACGACCACCGGGCGGATTACCATGGGAGCTGTCAGCGCCGGGCCGGATGTTGCTGGTCCTATCGGCGGGAGCCGAAGAACCGGTGGTAAATTCGTTTATGACATTGCCGAGGGCATGGAGGCAGCCGGCTGCGAGGCAGGCGATGTAGTAATTATCGGAGAGGATGAGGGGTGTGATCTGGTGAAGTCTACGGTTTCTTTTGATTCGCGCGTTGCCGGAATCATTTCCACGGACCCGAAATTATATATGGGAGATGGCGAAGGCAAGCTGCCCCTGGCCCTGGCCGGTATTGTAGCGTGTAAGGCCAGCGCGGAAAACGGAGCGATTAAACGCGGAGACCTGCTGGTTACATCTTCTTTGCCTGGCCATGCCATGCGCGCTGAATCGCGTGACATCAAGCCGGGCATGGTTATCGGTAAGGCGCTTCAGGCATTGGAGCAGGGAAAGGGAATGATATTCGTACTGGTGAATAAACAATGAAACGCTTAAACAGATTATCCCAAAGGAATATTTTTTTTGGCATGCTTGTTACATCCTGCGTTCTGGTGCTTATGTCTTATGCGCCGCAAGCCTGCTTTCCGCAGGCGGGAACCGCTCAGGATGTGCAATTAACTGCCTATCTTAATACGGCTCCGGCGGCTGCGTACGGCGTGGTTGTGACGCAGAGGATTATTGATACGAATAATGTTAACCGTTTTTGCGACCCCAGCGGTAGAAGTGATATGCAGGCACTTGTTGTTGTCAACAGGGTAACGATGGGAAGGGAAGCGCCGCCGAACGATAATGTTTTTTTGCCTTTGCCGGCCGGGGTTATTACCGGTACGACAACAACAAACTGGAGCGTGGATTTTAATGCCCAGGGCGGAGATGCGCGCTTTTCCAGTTTAAATACTACCGGCAGGATAACTATGGGGGATCCCGGTCCCATTGATGAGAGAACCAGTGGTAAATACGTCTATGATGTGGCAGAATATATTACGGTTAGCGAAGGCGAGCCTGCGGATGTCGTGGTTATCAGTGATGCCGCGGACCTGACGCTGACAAGGTCGGCTCAGCCGTTTGACACAAAAGTAGCGGGAGTAATATCCGAAGACCCGAAGGTCAGTTTAGGAACAGCCTCTGACTCTGATACGAAACCTCTTGCCTTGGCCGGCATTGTCCGCTGTAACGCGACAACGGAAAACGGCCCGATAAAAAAAGGAGATATGCTGGTGTCATCTTCCGAACCCGGCTATGCCATGGCGGCTGATGTAAAAGATATCACTCCCGGAATGATTGTCGGCAGTGCCTTGGAGGCCTTGCCGGCCGGCCGCGGAAAAATATATATCCTGGTTAATTAATAATCAAAGGTCCTGAGGTAAGCGATGCTGCGAAGTGAACGGATAAAGAATGGATTGGAACGCGCGCCGCACCGCGCGTTATTATTCGGCACAGGGTTATCGAAAGGAGATCTTAAAAAGCCGTTTATTGCCGTTGCCAGTTCGTACAGTGATTTTATCCCCGGCCATATAGGCATGCGTGACCTGGAGCGCTTTATCGAGAGAGGGATTGTCGGTGAAGGCGGCGTGCCTTTTTTCTTCGGTATACCGGGTATATGCGACGGGATTGCCATGGGCCATGAGGGGATGCACTATCCGCTGGCTTCGCGTGAACTTATAGCCGACTCCGTGGAGTCCGTGGTTAAGGCGCATTGTGTTGACGGCCTGGTATGCCTTACGAATTGCGACAAGATAACCCCGGGTATGCTCATGGCCGCGGCAAGATTGAATGTGCCGACGATTGTGATTACCGCCGGGCCGATGTTATCCGGC
>JAHIOQ010000131.1 GCA_018895275.1 Candidatus Omnitrophota bacterium | reverse complement strand
CAGAATTTGTTTTGGGAAGAAAAAGGCGCGTTTACGGGAGAAATCTCCGCAGCGATGCTTAAGGATGTCCATGCGGATTATGTTATTATCGGGCATTCCGAACGGCGCAGTATATTTAAAGAAACAAACGAGCAGGTCAATAAAAAAATAAAAGCGGCGTTAAAGGCAGGGTTGCTGCCGATTGTCTGCGTAGGCGAAAGATTGGAAGAGCGCCAGGCGAATAAGACCTTTAATGTGATTGCCGATCATGTTCACGGCAGCCTTGAAGGTTTAAGCGCGGACGACCTTTCGTATATTGTTATCGCTTATGAGCCGGTGTGGGCTATCGGTACGGGCCGGAATGCTACGCCGGAACAGGCGCAGGAAGTGCATGCTTATATCCGGGGCATGATTGCCGATGCCTTCGGTAAGGATGTTGCCGCAAATCTGCGGATTCAGTACGGCGGCAGCGTAACCGCGGATAATATCGCCCTATTAATGGCGAAGCCGGATATAGACGGGGCGCTGGTCGGCGGTGCGAGTTTAAAACCGGAATCGTTTATTCAAATAGTTAAGCAATGCGTTCCCAAAAATAAAAATGGTAAATAAACAAAAGTTTATAAGCGAATTCCTTACAGCCAAGGGCATTATCACCCATGAACAATTGCAGCAGGCCAAACAATCGCAGCAGCGCGTGCAGGAACGCATTGATATCGTTTTTAAGAAGCTCGGCATTAATTATGAAGAAAATCTTTCCGATTTAATTATTCAGGAATTAGGACTTGTCTTTGTTGACCCGTTCAATTTTACGCTGGAAAAACAGGTCTTGGAAGCGGTTAATTCTTTTTTTGCCAACCGGTTCCGCGTTTTTCCGCTTAAGCTTGAAAATTCCGGATTGCTTGTTGCTCTTGACAATCCCTTGAATTACATTTCATTGGACTATTTTTCCACGCTTTTAGGCCTGTCTTTAAACGCGGAATTGATTAAAAAGAAAGAAATGGACGATTTGTTGAACCGCTATTATCCGGCGCCGGATATTTTGGTTTCTGCGGCAAGCGAACCTCCGGAAACAACGGAAGGATTGGCGCCGGAAGACGAAGCCCCCGTGATACAGCTGGTAAGCACACTGATTGCCGATGCGTATGAAAAAAGAGCCAGCGATATACATATCGAACCGATGCATGATAAATTAAGGGTGCGTTACCGTATAGACGGATTGTTATGCGAAGTACAGTCTCCGGAGAAAAAACTGCAGGCCGCGCTCATCAGCCGTATTAAGTTAATGGCCGGGATGAATATTGCCGAAAAGCGCCTTCCTCAAGACGGGCGTATCCGGACCGCAGTTAATAACCGGGAATTTGATTTAAGAATCTCAACGCTTCCGGCGCATTATGGGGAAAGTGTTGTGCTGCGTATTCTTGATAAACGGGTCATGAATGTTGAGGAACTGGGCTTTTCGCCGATGCAGCGGCAGGAATTCAAAAACATTATTAATTTGCCCAATGGTATAGTACTGGTTACGGGGCCGACGGGCAGCGGTAAGAGCACTACGCTTTATGCTGTTTTAAGCAGCATCGACCGGGCAAAGAAAAAGATATTGACGGTTGAGGATCCGGTAGAATATCAGATTAACGGAATCAATCAGGTGCAGGTAAAGACAAAGATCGGTTTGACGTTTGCCCGTGTGCTGCGCTCAATGCTGCGCCAGTCGCCGGATATTATTATGGTTGGCGAGATAAGGGATATGGAAACAGCCAAGATTTCCGTGCAATCCGCGCTCACCGGACACCTTATTTTTAGTACGTTGCATACCAATGACGCGCCGAGCGCCGTTACCAGGCTTGTTGATATGGGTATTCAGCCGTATATGGTGGCGGCGACGCTGCAGGCGGTATTGGCGCAGCGTTTGATCCGTTTGCTGTGCGGACATTGTAAGGAGCCTTATCTGCCGCCGAAGGATGAACGAAGAATACTGGAAATCCCGCTGGACGAAGAGGGTGTTACCTTATACCGGGCAAGGGGGTGTTATCATTGTGCGCATACCGGCTATCTTGGCCGGACCGGCATCTTTGAACTCCTGCTTCTGGATGAGGAAATCCGGCAGCTGACGCATGAATGCATGTCGAGCACGGTTCTTAGAGAACGTGCCCGTGCCAAGGGAATGAAAACATTAAAGGAACACGCCCGGGAAAAAGTTTTAAGCGGGATTACGACGTTTCAGGAACTGGTAAGGGTGACGCAGAGCGACATCGATTGATAAAGTTAAAAGAAGGAGGGTAACTATGGCGGATATAGGAGAATTACTGCAGCTTTGTGTCAAACACAATGCTTCGGATATGCATTTAACCGTGGGAAAGCCTCCGACGTTGAGAATCGACGGAGGGTTGATGTCCCTTAATTATGAGCCGCTGACACATGAGCATACGGAAGCTCTAATGAAATCGATTACAAGTAATGAGAATCAGCGCAAGATACAGGAAGTAGGGGGTGTGGATTTCGGTTTTGCCTTTGAAAAGATAGCGCGGTTTCGCGTTTCCGTATATAAACAAAAGGGGCATTACGGATTAACGTTGCGTTTGATTCCGACTCGCTTGCTGACCTTTGAGGAGATCGGGCTGCCGGTAGTGATCAGGGATTTACTATTTCGTCCACGCGGGCTTCTCCTGGTTACGGGGCCGACGGGCAGCGGTAAAACGACGACGCTGGCGACAATGACCGATTTTATTAATACGGAAAGAGACTGCCACATAATTACGATCGAGGACCCGATTGAATATTATCATAGTCATAAAAAAGGAATAATAACGCAGCGTGAATTAGGTGTGGATGTGCCCAGTTTCAGAGAGGCCCTGATAAAAGGCCTTCGCCAGAATCCGGACGTGATTCTTGTGGGAGAAATGCGGGACCTGGCGACGATTGAAGCGGCTATCCTGGCTGCGGAGACCGGGCATTTGGTTATGGCGACGCTGCATACGACCAGCGCGGCCTCAACGGTTGACAGAATTATCGACGTTTTTCCTCCCAACCAGCAGGAGCAGATAAGAACACAGCTTTCAACGTCGATTCTGGCGGTAATATCGCAGCAGCTTTTGGTCAAGGCATCCGGACGCGGCCGTATCGGTAGTTTTGAAATTATGATCAATACGCCTTCAATTCAAAATCTCATACGCGAAAAAAAGACATATAGAATTACTTCCGACCTGCAGACCGGCGGTAAGTACGGCATGAAGACCTTTGATACGTCTTTATTTGAATTGTTTTCGCGGGGGCTCATCAGGGGTGAAGATGCGATTGCCAAGGCATTTGATCCGGAACAGATGAAGGCCAAGGTTGAGGGAAAAATCTAATATGAGCGGTAATTTCAGATTCAAGACAATCGGTGACATCTTAAAAGAGCGCGGCCTTATCAGCCAGAAGGAGCTGGATGAAGGCTTGGATCATCAGCGGGTCAGCGGTTTGCATCTGGGACAGATACTGGTTAACCTGGGATATCTTTCCGAGGAGGAGCTTTTCCATACTCTGGGGATTCAGGCAAAGATGGAAACCGTGGATTTGGAAGATATGGTTATTCCTCGCGCCGCGCTGGAGAAGATCCCCGGTTCAATCGCGCGCATCTATAATATTGTGCCGCTTAGTTATGAATTCAATACGCTCACGATTGCTACTTCCGACCCGTTAAATTTCGGTATTTTTGACGACCTGCGTTTTATGTTTAACTGTAATATAAAAGGGAAGGTCGCGACACAGTCGAGCATATTGAACGCGATAAGGAAACATTACGGAACGGAAGCGAACAGTGTTGAGGAGATATTTTCCGAAATCAGCCAGAATGCTCCGGATTTAATGGAAGAAACGGAAAAGATTGAAAATATCGAAGAATTGGCGTCGCAGCTGCCGATTATTAAGCTGATTAATCTTATCTTTATTCAGGCAATTAAAAAGCGGGCATCGGATATCCATTTCGAACCTTTTCAGGAAGAATTCAAAATACGTTATCGACTGGACGGAGTTCTGTATGATGTAGTGAATCCGCCTAAGGCATTGCATTTGGCGATTACTTCGCGCTTGAAGGTCATGGCTAACTTGAATATCGCGGAAACGCGTTTGCCGCAGGACGGCCGCATGCTTGTGAAAATCGGCGGCAGGATGATCGACTTGAGGCTTTCTACGCTGCCGACAATATTCGGAGAAAGCGTGGTTGTGCGCGTTTTGGATAAAGCAACCGTACGGCTATCGCTTGATGACCTCGGGCTGGAAGATGATACGAAAGCTAAAATGCGCGTTCTTATCAAAAAGCCTTACGGTATAATTCTCAGTACCGGCCCCACCGGCTGCGGCAAAACGACGGCGCAATATTCCGCGTTAAATGAAATCAATAAGATTGAATGTAAGATTATTAGCGTTGAGGACCCGGTTGAATTTGATTTACCGGGGTTGATACAGGTTTCCGTGCGGCCAAAGATCAATTTAACTTTTCCCCTGGCTTTGCGCCATATCCTTCGGCAGGACCCGGATATAATTATGGTCGGAGAAATAAGAGATGCCGAAACGGTGCAGATGGCTATACATGCTTCTTTAACCGGGCACCTTGTGTTTTCCACTTTACACACGAACGATGCCCCAAGTGCGATAACGCGTTTGATTGACATGGGTGTAGAGCCGTTTCTTATTGCTTCTGCCGTGGAAGCGATTTTAGCCCAGCGTCTCTTGCGCTGTATCTGCGAGGCGTGCCGGCAGGAGTATGTGCCGAGCCCAAAGGAATTGAAAGAAACCGGATTAACGCATAGCCGGATAAAGGACAAAAAATTATTTAAAGGCAGAGGGTGTGAGAACTGCAACGGTACCGGATATCACGGGCGCATAGGAATTTTTGAATTACTTGTTCTTGACGAGGACTTGCGGTTTTTGATTTTGGATAAATCCCCTGTGTCTGCTTTGCGGGCGCAGGCAATCAAAAACGGCATGGTTACCCTGCGTGAAGACGGATTGAAAAAGGTGTTTTCGGGCAAAACTACGCTGGAAGAATTAATTTCAATAACCTCGGGGTATGTATAATGGAACAATTTCTTTATACAGCAGTAGATAAGGACGGGAACGAAAAAAGAGGCCAGGTGGAGGCGTTAACTCTTAATGATGCCGTGGCAAAGATCCGGCAGATGGATTTTTTTCCTGTAGATGTGTCGGCTTTGAGGGATAAAAAGGGCTCGAATTTTCTAGCCGTGTTATTCGCTAATCTTCTCAGTATGAGGCTCGGAACGGGAAAAGTAAAACCGCAGGACCTGGTAATTTTTACCCGACAGCTTTCTGTTTTGCTCGATGCCGGGCTTCCTTTGGTGCGCGGCTTGCATACTCTGCGCAAACAATCGCGTTTTGAAACCATGAGCGCTAAAATTAACGATATCATCGGATTGATCGAATCGGGAAAGCCGTTCAGCGATGCCCTAGCCAATTATCCGGAATCTTTTTCAAAGGTCTATGTCAATATTGTCAAGGCCGGAGAAAGCGGCGGCGCCTTGGATCAGGTCCTGCGAAGATTGGCGGATTATCTGGAACGTAATTTAAAACTGGCGCAGCGTATTCAGTCGGCTCTGATTTATCCGGCGCTTGTTATGGTTATTTCAGTCGGCATATTAGGTTTTATAATCGTTTTTGTTATCCCGCGGTTCATGCAGCTTTTTCAGGATACGGGAATAGCGTTGCCGTTGTTGACCCGGATGCTTTTGGGCCTTAGTAACTTTTTTTTGACACATTGGTATCTTGTTATAATCGGAATTATTTTTATCGGTGTTTCGTATAAAATGCTGCTGCGTAATTATACCTTTCGCTGCGCAAATGACCGGCTTAAATTGAGGATTCCGGTTGTGGGACAGCTGAATCAAAAAATAATTGCTGCGCGTTTTGCCCGGACATTGTCCACTCTGCTGGGTGGAGGCGTGCCGATATTGCGGGCACTGGAATTAACGAAAGAAGTAAGCGGTAACGAGATAATTGCCATGGCCGTAGCCTCCGTACACGATAACGTCAGAGAGGGCGGATTTATCTCGCGCGTACTGGAAAAAACCGACGTGTTTCCTCCCTTGATGATTAATATGATTGCGATCGGGGAAGAAAGCGGCGCTTTGGATAAAATGCTGTCTAAGGTAGCGGATACCTATGAAGAGGAAGTAGAGATTACAACCAACACCCTGACCACGCTTTTAGAACCGCTTTTGGTTATCATTATGGGGATTGTCGTCGGCATTATCGTGCTTTCGATGTTTTTCCCGCTTATCGCGCTTATTCAAACCCTAACAAATTGATAAAAAAGAAGTTAAGCGCCTGGTACATAAAGACGCTTTTGCATCTTGCCGATAAATTAAATTAAAATTAAATTCTCTTGGGGTTGACAATGCTTTATAAATATGTTATATAATATATAATGTTAAGGAGTTAGAGTTTGAGGTAACTTTCTTAAATAAAGCAGGTTGTCTTGCCTTTGTTACACCTTTTTCAAGGAAGGAAGAGGTGCTTTATGATAACTGCTGCATTCCTATCAGTAGTAAAACTTCAACAAGGAACGGGTTTAGTTAATTTTTTATTGGTGATAAATGTTGGGAAGAAAAAGAAATATATTTTTGGGCGTTGATATCGGAGCCAGTTCCGTAAAATTTGCCCTTGTCGCCAGAGAAAAAGGCGGCAAGATAAGAGTGCTTAAAGCAGCGGTGGAAGAATACGAGATTCTTGCGGATTTCGCTGCGGAAAATCAGTTGGCGATTTTAGAGGGGATTTTCCGGAAGTTTATACGGCGCGAAAAACAGTTGCGTAATGCCAGAATCGGAATTTCTGTTGCCGGGCAGTCGGCCTTTGTCCGTTTGACAAAGATTCCCGGGGCGGTATCTCAGAAACTGCGGCAAATCGTTCTTTATGAAACCCAGCAGCAGATTCCTTTTCCCATAAATGAGGTGGTTTGGGATTTCCAGATATACGGAAAGGAAAACAACCAGCTTAATGTGCTTCTGGCTGCGGTTAAGAAAGAGCTTATCGCTTCTTTTTTGAAAATAGCGCAGGAGTGCAGTTTTGATGTGGAATTCGTTGATGTCAGCAATCTATCACTTTATAATTGCCTGCAATACTTTTATCGGGATTTAAAACATACGCTTATTCTTGACTGCGGCGCGAAAACGACAAATATCATGGTTGTTGATGCGGATAAAATCTGGACAAGGAGCCTTCCGATTGGCGGCGAGGATATTACGGAGGCGATTTCCCAGGCTCTGAAAATTGAACGCGACGCAGCGGAACGCGTAAAAAAAGAAAAAGCCAAAGTTTTGATGCTCTATTACGGCAATCCGCCGGAGAAGCATACGGAGGAACAAAAAATTGCCGAGGCGGTAACCGGAGTATTGACGGACCTTACGAATGAAATCCTGAAAACGCTTAATTATTATAAATCACAGCATGTTTCGGAGTTAAGCCTGAAAAAGATATTGGTTACCGGCGGGGTAAGCAAAATAGAAAATATCGATAAGTTTTTTGAAAACAGCCTTTCTTTACCGGCGCAAAAAGTGGATTACCTGAATTTTTTGAGTTTTCACCATAAGGTGGAGTTGGAATATAATGAATTGCTCGGGCCGGCGTTGGGGCTCGTGTTGCGCGGATTCGGGCAGGCTAATCTTAATATTAATCTTTTGCCGGCGGAACATCTGGCGGCAAAAGATTTTAAAAAGAAGACACCCTTTATTATCGGTACATGTATTCTTGCATTTCTGTTTACGCTCAATGTATCATTGTTGGCATTACATAGGTATAAAATCGCCAGGGCATATGAGGCAAAGCTGGAAAATATCGTGTCTTCTTTTGAAGAGGAACAGTCGCGGCTGGAGAAGGTCAGGAAGTCAAGGCGCGCTTATGAGGAATCTCTCGCAGACTTGACCCGGATTTTGCTGGATAAACACGCGGCGGCTTTCTTGCTTAAGCGGATAGCCAAGGCAATGCCGGAGTCTGTCTGGCTGGAAGATATTAATATCGACCTTGATATTCCTCAGGTAAAGCTGAACGGCAGATGCGATAATAATCTTGGGGCGCTCAATGAATTTCGCCAGCAGCTTAATGCGATAGAGATAGTGCGAGACGTGAATATTAATACCGTCGGTAAAGAGACGGATTCTGATATAATCACCTTCTCGTTAGCGCTTCAACTGAATAAAGCAGGAGAAAAAACGGGTACGCATGACTAACAAGGTAAATCGGAAATTCAGGGCATTATTTGCGCTGGCGGTTATTACCGCGTTATGCTGCTGTGTTCTCGTGATATGGTGGGCATATTTGCTTCGCAGCGGCGCGCAGTTTACGGCAAAGGCAAAGGATATGGAAAATAGGATTGCGGTTTTGAAGCGGGGGTTTTCCTTGCAGCCGCAGAAGCTTATTGCCGCCGAGAAAGCGGCACAGAGTATGATTGCCGCGGAACAATCCCGGATAAAAGATGCCGTGTTTAAAAGCCGATGGCCGCAAACAAACGAAATTACTCCGATGGCTTTTAAAGAACGTCTTTTTGATTATCAGGATACTTTGCGCAAAAAAGCGGCCGGGACGCATACGGCTTTGCCGGAGTCCTTAGGGTTTAAGGAGTATGCGCTTGATGTGCCGGAGGCGCGTCAGGTCGATGTGCTGATGAAAGAGCTTTTCATGGCCGATGATGTACTCGCTATATTTCTGGAAAACAGGGTATACGCGGTTGTCAGGGTGGAATTCCCGCATCAATATACGCAGCTTAAGAAAAAGACCGGGGTAAATATGACAACGCCTTTTAGTGTCGTGTCCATGGACGTTAGCCTGGAAACGGATCTGGCTCAGATAAATAAAATTTTGCAGGATTTGGCGGCCAGGGATATTATTTATAATGTTAAAAAAATAACGATGAAAAGAGATTCGAAAGATTCGGACCATGTGAATGCCGATATTAAACTAGAGTGCATCTGTTTGTAGGATCAGGGATATGCGGGAAATATATAAAAACTGGGAAAAGATTGTTTTTAGCGTGCTGGTGATACTTTTGGTCAGTGTAATTGCTGCCGGAAGGGGCAAAATACTCGACTTCAGCCGGTCCATAGAAAAAAAAGTAGATGAATTAGAGTATAGCGAGGCGGATAATTTTAGTGCTTCGGAGGATTTTTCCCAGGGAGAACCGAAAATATTAGAAGACATGCGCAAGGATATAAGCGAAAGCTTTTCCCGCGACCTTTTTAGCCGCGGGCAAATCAGGCCGGAGAATAGCATTAATATATCTGCAAAAGGGGTACTGCTGCAAGTTGTGGATACTGCCTACAAGCCTTTGGGCGTTATTTACCGGGGCAGGATTATTTTCGAAGACGGAAGCATTATTGCCCAGGTTAATCTGGCTAAAAAAAGCTATCTTGTGCGTAAAGGCTCGAAATTCGACCGTTATGAAGTGGATTATATTGACAAATATCATCTCGAGTTAAGGGAGGCTGATGGCAAACATATCCGCCTTACATATCGAAAGACGGCTTATACGGATGAGCGGATTGCGAAAATTAAGGAGCTTAATTCCCAGAGGCTGATGAGCGTCGGTAAAGATAGTGAGTTGTTCGGATATAAGGTGCTTGACATCGGCGAAGACTATGTGTTAGTATCTAAACAAGGACAGCGCCTTAAGTTAGAGAAAGGAATGGTGCACTAATGAAGCGGTTTGTTTCCCTTTTGATCCTCGGCATATTTTTATTATCTTTTCCGCGAATATCCTTTTCCCAGCAGAATCAGCTCGATAATTATGAGCAGGAACAGGCAATGCATATTGCGCATGAAGTCGCTTTGCAAAAAAGCTTTGCCGGCAGCCCGGTGGAAGACGTTAATCTGAGCGCTGCGGACCTTGTGGCCAAAGGGCATGAGGCATGGGCTAACTTTGAATTCGTTAAGGCAAAGATGTATTTTGAAAGGGCAGCGGCTTTGGAGCCCTATAATAAAAACATCGGCACGCTTGTCTGTGAAGTGGAGAAGGCAAGGATTAACGACGAACGCCGGAAGGTGCAGTTTAAGCAAAAGATTGTCGAAGAAAAAAGAATGCTTGATGTGGATAAGGCCTGGATGATCGATGAGCCGCAGGCTAAGGCCAGAGAATCCGGAAGAGAAGGTAAGCGGATAAAGAGTAAACTAAAGGCTTTTGCTGAACAGAAAAAGGTGAGTGTTGATTTCAGCGATGCGCAATTAAGCAAGGTGTTTGAATATCTGTCGGAGGCCGGCGGCATTAATATAATTATGGATGAAGCTGCCGTGGCGCGTGCGGGAAGCGTGAGTATTCGCCTGAAAGATGTAAGCCTTGTCCTGGCCTTGGAGTCGATATTGAGGACAAAGGGGCTGGGGTACCGTTTTGAAGATGATTTTATCTGGATAAGTACTAAAGAGGCGATTAGTTCCGAGGATATGGTTACGCGCATATATTATCTTTCCCAGGGGCTGGCGACATTTACCCAGTTTACGACTTTTGATACGGTAACAATAAAGTCACTTCGCGGCGATGGAACTGTTGTCGTCGGAAAGGATGAAAAAAACCCGGAGGATGCCGGTACCGGCGCAAAAGCCGTGGATACCTATGAAGGCGTAAAGATCGGCGGCCCGGGCGGGGTTGCCGGAAAATTGACGATGACGATTAAGGATGTGTTAAAAGAGATTATACAGTGGCCGGAGGGCAGCAGTATATTTTTGGATAACCGGACAAGCACCTTGATTGCGCGCAATACGCCGAGTAATCTGGCGATTATCGAGCAGACCCTGGAGGCGCTGGATGTGAATCCGCCGCAGGTAATGATTGAGGCAAGGTTTGTGGAGATCGGTAGTGACGACTTGTTTTCTTTGGGGGTGAAGCTTAACGGTGAAATTAGCGCAACCGGCGTAAAGACCTCACATACCTTTCCGTACAAAAAAGATCAGGAAACCGATTATACCACTCCTTTTCAAAGCAATACGTTGTCGGTGACGGATACAAGTTCCGGTGCTGTAATCGTAGATACTAAACAGCTTTTTGATTTTACTTTAGGTACATTGGATTTCTCGCAATTCAAGGCTGTGTTGTCGGCAATTGAGAGTAATGCGAACAGCAATACACTATCGTCACCGAAAGTTACAACGATTAGCGGACAGGAGGCGGTGATTAAGATTGTTAAAGAATATCGTTATCCGACAAAGTATGACATCCAGACGTTTGACGTTGTGGTTTCAGGCCAGACGCGCACGATATATGTATCGGTTCCCGCAGAATTCAAAACAAGAGATATCGGCATTATTCTCAAAGTTACGCCGAATGTGGGTAATGACGGCAGGACGATTAATTTAACGCTGGTTCCGGAGGTCAGCGAGTTCGATATCAATAAAGATATGTTTAACTACGGCACGGCGGATAATCCTTATTTACAGCCTTTTTTCAGCGTGCGCAATGCCACGGCAAGCATAGTTGTGAATAACAATGATACGGTGGTCATGGGCGGTTTGATGCGTGAAGTCGTGGATAAAGGAGTTCACCGCGTGCCGATACTGGGCAGCATTCCTTTACTTGGCCCGCTGTTTTTTACCCACAAGCATGACAATAAACAAAAGAGGAATCTGTTGATTTTTGTTACCGCGCGCATTATCGCGCCGACGGGTGAAACAGTACAAAAATAGCCGGATATAGCGGAAGGGATAAAGGTTTCCGCGCCGGCCTAATAATGCGTTATATGGATTTGACACGTCAGGGAGAGATTCATACCAAGATATTACCCCATGCTATGGATAATTTCAAACGCGGAACAGCTTAAAATTTCATGCAAAGAAAGTCATTATATCTTGTCGACGGGAATTCATACGGTTATCGCGCCTATTATGCCATAACGCATTTGAGTACTTCGCAGGGCCGGCCGACCGGCGCGGTGTACGGTTTCGTGACCATGCTGAATAAACTGCGCAGCGATGTAAAGCCGGATTACCTTGCGGTGTGTTTTGACCTCAAGGGCCCCACGCTCCGGCATGAAAAATTCGCGGATTATAAGATTCACCGCAAACCCATGCCGGATGATTTACAGGCACAGATGCCGGTTATCAAGGAAGTGATTACCGCCTACGGCATCCCGATTTTTCAACTGGCCGGTTATGAGGCGGATGATATCCTCGCTAGCCTGGCGAAAAAGCTTAAATCAGAGGTTGATGTTTATATTGCCAGTGCCGATAAAGATATGTTGCAAATGGTTGACAAATATGTTAAAATTTATAATCCGCAGAAAGATATAAGCATCATTGATGAAAAAAGTGTTATTGAGCGTTACAAGGTTGCTCCCAGCCACATAACTGACCTTTTAGCTTTAACCGGTGATAGTTCGGATAATATTCCTGGAGTACCTGGTATCGGATGGAAAACAGCCGCGGAACTGATCAATGCGTTTGGAGGTTTGGAAGGGATATTAAGCAATACGGACAAGATAGCGCAAAAGAAAAGAAGAGAATTGCTCGAGGAGTTTTCCGAGCAGGCACGGCTCAGTAAAGAGCTGGCGACGCTGTGCACCGATGTCCCGATTAATATAACGATTGAGCGTTTAAAAGAGTCTTCTCCGGACACGGAAACATTGCGACGGATATTCCGGGAGCTGGAATTTAAAAATCTTTTCCGGCAGATTCCGGCAAAGGAAGCGGATAGTTCGGCGATTAAAGTTCATAGCGTGGATACCCGTGATAAGCTTAAGCAATTGTGCGATAATCTTGCGCGTGAATCCTGCGTATCCTTTGTTCTGCGCACCCTGGATGATAAGAAAAGCCTTGTCGGTATAGATTTAAGCAGCAGGAAAGACTGCCTTTTTAAAATTGAAACCGGCTCCGGCATATCCATGCCGGATATCAAGGAATATCTTGGGCCGGTATTTGCGAATAAGCGGATTTTAAAAATAAGTTATGATATTAAATACGCTTGTGTCTTATTGGATAGATGCGGCGTATCTCTGGAAGAACCGTTTTTTGATATCATGGTCGCCGCGTATCTGTTGACGCCCGGCGCCGGGACGCGTACTTTAACGGATATTGCCGGTGAATATAACGAGAGCACGGTTAACGCTTCTTTGGCCGCCTGCGAACAGCTTCGTATTAAGGAAGTTGTCGAACTCGAGCTTGAAGACAAAAATCTACGGGAGTTGTTCTCGCGAGTGGAAATGCCTCTGGTGAAAACCTTGGCGTCCATGGAATCCGCGGGCATAAAGGTAGATAAAGGACTTTTGCTTAGATTGGGGCAAGAGATGGAGGCAAAGCTTAGGGGGGTAACGCAGGCTATCTATGAAAACAGCGGCTGTGAATTTAATATTAATTCGCCGAAACAATTAAGCGATATTCTGTTTAACCGCCTGAATCTGCCGGTAATTAAAAAAGGCAAAAGCGGCCCGTCTACGGATGTGGATGTACTAAGGCGTCTGGCATCCGAGCATACCCTGCCGGCGCTTATTTTGGAATACCGTGAATTGGCAAAGCTGCAGTCAACTTACGTCATGGGCATGCTCGAGCTGATCGATGAGAATACCGGCAGGGTGCATACCTCGTTCAATCAGACCGTAACCGCAACCGGCCGTTTGAGCTCAAGCGTGCCGAATCTGCAGAACATCCCGGTTAGAAGCGAGGCAGGCAGGCAAATCCGGGCGGCTTTTATTGCCGGTACTCCCGAATCATGGCTGGTTTCCGCGGATTACTCACAGATCGAACTGCGGGTATTAGCGCATCTGTCGAAGGATGATCAGCTGATCAATGCCTTTAGGCAGGGGCTTGACGTGCACGCGTTTACCGCGGCATTGGTATTCGGCATAGAACAGGAAGACGTAACGGAAAAAATGCGCGACACGGCCAAACGCGTTAATTTCGGCATTATTTACGGCATGGGCGCGCACGGCCTGGCGCGCGATATCGGCGTAAGTTTCGCGGAGGCGAAAAAATTTATAGAAGATTATTTTAAGCGTTATCCGGCGGTCAAAAGATATATGGAGCAGCAGATTGCCTTCGCGCGTGAAAACGGATACGTAACGACATTGTTCAACCGCAGGCGTTACATCCCGCAGATAAACTCTAAGGACGCGATGCAGCGAAGTTTTGCCGAACGTACGGCAATGAACACGCCGATTCAGGGAACAGCCGCGGACCTGATAAAAGTGGCGATGGCCGAGATAGACGCGGTTTTAAGGCAGGAAAAGTATCAAACAAGAATGGTGCTTCAGGTGCATGATGAGTTGGTCTTTGACGTCCCGGATGCGGAATTGGCACGGGTAAAACGGATGGTTAAGGACAGGATGGAGCATGCGGTAGCTCTCGATGTGCCGGTCGAAGTCGGGCTGAAAACCGGGGTGAATTGGAAGGATATGAATTAGGGGGATAGTGTCAAAAATAAAATGAAAGAAAAATGAAAAAGATTTAAAGATAATTGAGGCAGTTGGTATCCCAAAAGAGCTCTTTGACAGAAGAAAGAGCAGTAAAATTAAGTGAGCCAGGGATTGAGGAGATAGAGTTATCCT
>JAHIOQ010000008.1 GCA_018895275.1 Candidatus Omnitrophota bacterium | reverse complement strand
TTTTCCGCATTACTATTTTCGTAAATAAATCTTGAGAGCCCGGTTTTCGCTAAATTAAGTTCAACTAAAACGGCAGTAACAGCTTTGGTAAAGGCCGGCCTTTGTTTGTCATTTAAAACATCTTGAGGGATTTTTGAAACCATCTTTTTAATTTCCTGCAGGGAGTAAAATCTGCCGTCTTGAGGATCCTGCGCCAAAAGCTGGGTTAAAAACTCCCGCATTATCTTATTCTCACCCACACTAGCTTCTAATAGTTCTTTAGCCAACTGGGTAGGATGAGTTGTTCCTATTACTAACTCTTTAAATTCAGCCTCAGTCTCCTTAAGAGAATGAGAAACACCTTCCAGCCCCAGAGAAGACAACTTTTTCAGCGCCCTTTTAAATCTCATTGTTGGCTTTTGGGCAAGATAAGAATAGTCCAGTCTTTTTTCCATCCTTAATTTAAAAATATAGCGCATTAAATAACCAGACAAGATAGAAATTAAAAATATGGGTAAGGCAATCATCCAAACCCCTTTTAATAAAACTATTATCCCGATGATTGTTCCTCCAGAGACCACCACCGTTCTGGCATGCAATACTAAAGCCCTTAATAGAGAAGCCGCTATGCCTGTTTTTTTCTCTTTAGTTTTTCCCTCCGCAAACGCATCCTGCCGGGCAATCCTTTTTCCAAAATACAACTGAGCCGCCGCCAATAAAACTCCCTGCAAAGCAAAAAGCGCCATTAAAGGATAGCCTGCAATACTCAGCAAATCAGCAGAACTGATTCCGGTTCCCGCAGCCGTCAAAATAGACTTCATCACGAAAGCGCCCCAAAAAGCGGTTATGCCTAAAAGGGCTACGCCTATAATCAGCCCTGAGGAAAAACCCGCTAAACTCATCCATCTGTTTTTGGATACAGAATCACTGCTCGCTTTAAAAATACCATAGGCAGAAATCCCGCCTATTAAAATAGCCAGTGCTCCGGCAATCAAAACTATAACCGCTGAACTGCCTGCGCTCACCAGCAAAACCGCGCTCATACTCAAAGTAGTCAGAAAGCCGCCGATAAAACCCCTAAAGAAGCGCTTTCCCTTGCTCATCGGCAGTTGCGGGGCCTTCTTAAGGTCACGGCGGGATAATACCAATAGTAACAACGCGCTTACCACTCCGATAACTCCCAAAAATGCCGGAGCAAGCAGAAAAAGCGCTCCTACTATTTTGCCGCTAAGCAATGCCGTAGCTGTAAGGGAAAATAAAGTTGTGGCCGCGGCTAAAGGTGAAAATGCAGCTATAGCCTGAAGAATTTTTCTTGAAGCAAACCCCAAAATATCCCAGACCAATTTCCCAAACGGCAGCAAATTAGTCTGAATAGTATCAATCAACGCCCTTGCCCGATTTGTATCTTTCTTTACAGCCGAGAAATTTTTTGCCATCTTTGCCAAAGACATCGTAGGAAGAAGAGCAACATAATCTGCCATTTTTGCCTGGCTGGAATCTACCTGTGCTAACCTCTTAACCTGGGAGGTTAATGCCCAGCCAACCATGATAGATATAATCGCGCAAGCCACAAGCCCTACCGCAAGCGCCACAGGCCCCACCGATAGAAGAACAACCAGAGCCTTACTTAGCAATGGCCAGCTTGTCAGCGCACCGATTCCTCCTACCGAAAGATAGTTATACACGCCTCCTAACAAATAGTAGGCAATTCCTACCATTGATCCCGCAGCAAGAGTAAAAGGCACTATCTTCAAAGCCAGATTGGCGAACAATTTTTTCAGAAATGCCTTTCCTTTCAATTTCGCCAATTCTCTGCCGGCCCGCGCCAAATCCTCTTCGCTGGCCTCTTTACCCGCCGCCTGATAGGCAAAACCCACTACTCCTTTGGCTAATTTCTCTTCTATTCTTCTGTCTTTGCTAACATTCATGCGGGCGGTAATACGTTTTATCTCCGCGTATATCTGATGCGGATGCAAAAAATTTTTCATGTAGCCGGAACGCGAGGGAAGCTTCTGAAGCCTGTGCTTATTTAATCCCGTGTCCGTAATAAAGCGCATCCATTCCTGGTCGATTATCTGCAGCACTTGCATTTTAATATAGTCAGTAATTATGGTGTAGATGATGTCCGCGGCTAGCTTCCTGTCCATTTTATCTGTCTTGCCTTCCACTGCTTTCTCTGCCGCATATTTTTCTACATATTCAATATCCATATGCGCAAAACCAAACTTCTCAACCATAATCTCTCGAATATCCTCTTCCGAAAATGCCTCTTTCCCATCTTCGCTCATCTTCTCATTTACTTCTTTAGCTATTCTTTTTACCATCGCCTCATGTATGTCTTTACCGATAAGTTTTTCTATACTCAGATTCATCATTTTATTTCTAAAATCAATATGTTCTAAATTGAACCCCTGGAGAAAATCAACATAAAATTCTTTTTCCTGCCGCTGCATATTCTGGCTGTAATCATTAATTATTTTTCTCATCTCTGAGATTCGCTTCTGGTTATCCCGGCAGACACTAGACGCGGTATCATGAAATTCCAGGTCATATTCCTTATTCTTTGTTTTTTCTTTAAAGAAATCAATATGTTCCTGTATCAGGTTCTTATTTTTTATAAAAACTTCATCTTCCAGCGACCAGAAGCCAAACCAAAAGCCTATCCGTCCGTCCCTGGCAACCCTGCCTCTAAACTGGATATCATTTTCATCAAGCACATCACAGCCCACAGAGATACCCACCATATTTTTACCTTTAAAATCAACCCCTCTTCCACTCAAATTTGTACTAACAATAATAACTTTTTTAAATTTAGATAATTCTTCAACTTCATCTTTTACCAGCTTTAAATTACGTGAGGTGAATTCTACGATAACCGCATCATATTCAGAATCATCTTCCGCCATTTTCATTAAATCAGCGGGAGTTTTATCTGATACTTCTTTATCGTTAACGGTAATCTTCCCTTCCTGGGTCAAACGCGCCACCTTCTTCCCGGAGAAAAATTTCTGGCCAACCAGATTATCCACAAACAAGCTTACTTCCCTGTCCGAATCGCAGCGCACCAGGATAGAACCAATCTCCGTAAGGCCTTTCAGTATCATCTCCTTCGTTAAATTAACTTCGCGTAAATCAACTATTCTGTTCCTGGCTGCCTCTATCTCTGTTTTTTTATCGCTAAGCATATAGCCATAGTCAGTTCTCAGCAGCTGCTCTTTCTCAGTTTCCGGTTTATCTTTTTCCGGCTTATCTTTTTTGCTCAGGTCTATAAACTCTGCGTTATAAAATTCAGCGGTATCTGGACCGATAGTAGCTGAGGCGGCAAAATATCCGGAAACCAGGCCAAGTCCTTCACTAAGAAGCTCAGGTAAAGTCATCGAGGCAACATTCATCTTTTCCGGTTCAAGCTCAAGCCCGGCACTATTCAGTTTATTCTCCTTTATTCTCACCGCGGTATCACGCCCGTAACTCCACTGCCTTCCCTCAAGCCTTTTTCCGCTCGAATCCTTATCAATAATTGTAATTTTATTCTTTTTTGTAACCTCATCAGCCTCTACATCATAATGTTTTCCTCTCTCAAAATAGATATACGCGCTGAGGCTAAGCTCCACATATTCCTGCCATACGGATAAATCACCGAACCCAAAAAGCCTTCCCTTATTATTTTTATATTCATCCGTTTTTTCAATCTCCTCAGTAAGCCAGTCTATTCCTCCTTTTATACCCCTTCTTCCTTTTGTAAGCGTAACTGTAGCTGAGGCATCATCTCTCTTACATAACCCAATATCCTTCCATCCTATTTTTATACCTTCTTTTTCTTTGGTCACGGTCAATAATCCCTGATGGATAAGGTCATCCGCCATCTCCTGCATCTTTAATCTTTGCCCTGCCAGCTCTTTTAATTCTTCCTCGCTAAACTCAGCTGAACTGGAAATAACACAAGGATTAAATCTCTGGAATTTTAAGGGGACATCCCCTTCGTCAAATCCCATAGAGTATATCTGCTCTCCCCATTTCAGCACAGTATCCTCTGGTTTTAGTTTGGTATAGGCATCATATTCAAAAAGGTGGGTAAAAGTAGCGTAATTAATATAAATAATATCTGCTGTGGCAAAAAGATCCTTTTCTGTAGTCTCTTTCTTTTCGCCATCCTTATCAACAAAATATGCCTTTATTCCTCCCGCTTCATCATGAACTACGAAACCGGTCACAAGGCCAAAACGAGCGTTTACTCTGCCTGCTTTTTTAGCATCCCTCTCTACCAAGTAACCTTCTGTGGATAGAATAATTACTTCTTTCTTGACTGAGCGGTCTTTGTCCCGTTTCCATTTATTAGTCAGGCTTCTCAAAATTCCCGCAGCAAAGAAGGCAAATGTCTTACCGGCAGAAGTATCCATACGCACAAAGCTGTTCTTCTTGGACATTGGAAGGGCCGCCTTCTCCTGGTCTTCCCATTTTTCTTCTTTCCAGGATGCATATTGCACGCCTTCCACGGTAATGATTTCCCCGGTTAGTTCGCCTGCCAATATCGCCTGTTTTACCAGATTTAAAAGTTCTTGTTCATTCTTCGACACAACGCTCTTTGAGTGTAATGATTCAAACCTCTTTTTAAACTCTTCCTGAGTTATTATTCTTGCATAGCGCTTTCCGGAAGCAGTTACTATTTTGTCAACCGAAGCATTTTTTAACTTAGCTTTGCGTACCGCCTCTCTTACTTCTTCTTCAGCATCAATTTTTACTTCTGATTTAGGAACAGTTACAAACACACACCCGTCAAAACTCATCTTCTTTTCCGCGGTTCGTAGAAAAGAAGGAAGCTTGTCAGCTTCTATATCAGCGCCATAAAGATATAATATTTCTTTTTCGCCTTCATACACCAATATCCCTAATTCCGGATCATAAAGTTTTATCCCTTGCTTTTCAAATTCTGCCTTTAAGTTTAATCTCTGTTGCGGTGTTTCTGCTTGCTTCAAAAGTTTTAATGCGGAAGCCAGATTAATAATCAATCCAAGCCGTTCGTTAAAAGAAATTTTTTCGATACTTGTGGTAGGAGCAAGATGTGAAGTTTCGGAAGGTGTTTCTTTTAACCAGCGCAGGTCGCCGCCGGCGGCCCAGACAATATCTGTGAGCAGAAACGCCTTAATAAGAATTAAAGCGATTACTCTAAACCAGATATTATATCTTTTCGTTGACTGCAACATTGTCTCACCTATTTTTTAAACATCTAAAATAAGTATATACACCACGGCTTTCAAAAGATACGAAATCGTATTCTTTCTTTTCCTAACACATTGAATTTACAATCAGATGCGATGATTGTTCCTGCTTTTTAAAGACATTTAAAGTATATCATTAAAAGTAGCTAAAGTCAACAAATTTTTAATCTTTTTGCTATTTGTAACATATTGAAAATACTGAATATGCGACAAGTAACCGCCCCCACCTTTATTTTATTTTCCAATTAACAATTTTTACAGGATTATTTTTCCTGTCTGTTCCATATTGCGATGACAAGAAACTTCGCGCACCAACAAAGTTGGTGCACTCAGAACTCTTCCTTACGAAGTTTCAGTGGTTAGGAAAGTTTTATACTTTCCTATACCATAAAAAAAAGCTATGAATTTTTTATTCATAAAGATTTTTTTAACCTGATTTTGCCAATTACCTGCAAAATCAGGGGTTATAATAGATTAAATGATGGAAACCCAGCGTATAATAATAGCAGTAAAGTATACCATATGTTCCATATCCGCGCAAATAAAAATTAGATTTTAACTAATTGGAAATAAAGAGGTTGGATAAATAAAAATACTTACTATCGGAGAGAGAAAAATATTTCTGAATTCAGAAAGACTGATACAAAATTATTGATAGGAAAAACTATATTGAATATTCACATGATATAATAATAAAACTTTTGACAGTACGAGGTTCAGCGTAAGGAGGGATTTATTGTTGCAATAAATTTCTTACAAAACGACACAATTCTTTGTACAAAGAAGACGCTTCTTTAATAAATTTTTGAATCTGAGGCAAACGAATATCCAAATATTCATGAGCCAAAATATTGCGCAATACCGCGAATTGAGCAAGTTTTGAAGCCACACTTTCGTCAAAACCAGGCAGCAGCGCTAAATTTTGCAGCATATCTTTATAAGTTTCAGGAAGAATCTTCTTCTCCGATGCTAAAATTATTTTAGCCATGTCTATCGAGCAATTAACAATATTTTCCACCCAGCGTTCAACTTCCCGCCGCTTATGGATATTATTCTGGTAACTCTTCCAATCCAAATCCGCGAAATAATCTTTATCCGACAATTCGCTCTCCAGAAAATCGTTTAATCTCATCAACCTTTGCCGGTCAATTTTACTCAAGGAAGCGGAACGTTCTTTAATTTTCCAATAATCCTCCGCCATTTCCATAAAATCAACGGCTTCAAAACTTACCCGGGAAAGAAAAGATAAATAAAAATTATAATTTTTTATAATAAGCGGTTTGCCGGTACGCAAAATTTCAAAGGATAACGTCGCCGGAGCTCTGTTTAAAACCACAAGATCCGTATTTATTCCCATAATTTTTTCAATATCCAGCCAAATTCTGCCTTCGTCTTTATAAACCTCACTACCCAATTCAACCTCTTTATTTTTAGGGTCAAAATAAATAGCGGTATCAAAATCCGAATCGGATATTTGCCGGCCTTTAGCGAATGAGCCAAAAATAAATGCCATCAAAATATCCGGCCGTTCTTCAAAATATTTTTTTAATAATTCTATTTTATCTTCAATCTTATTCATTTAACTCCCTTACATGCATGCTGGCATTATTTTTGTATTCTTGATTTTAAGTATACCAGAAGAAAAAAGAAAAGCAATAAAATAATATTCCCCCTTGGGCAAATCTAGAATATGCCAAGGCAAAGATTCGACGTTAAAATCGTCTTGCAGGTTTTCTATCAGATTTTCCCGGTATTGCCGGCCGAAATGAACCTGATAATGTATATCATTATGCAGCCTTACAATCAGCATCCCGTTATCTTTAAGCAGCCTCATGCAAAAGCGGACAATATCCCTGATATCCCTATCCGGCGCATTAATCGTTATGATATCAAAGCTGCGCGCGCCGAATATTTCCTCTGCTTCGCTTACATCGCATACTTTTATATTGCGCCCAAGGCTTAACCCTTGACTTATTCTTGTCGGATTGATATCGATTCCGATAACCTCGGCATATATTTCACGCTCATCCAAAAGCTTTTGAAATTTTTCCACAAACCCGCCTTCACCAGTTCCGACATCAAGCACGTTTATCTTTTGCCCGGGGTAATTTTCTTTGATTCGGGAAACAATGGAACGATGTGGAAAAAAGAAAAAAAACATATCCATACAGCCGTTTAGAACCTTAGAAAAAAGGCCTGTAGTTATAGCGCGGCCTTTGCTGCGGGATTTTTTATGCGGCAAAAAACAAACCCCCTGATTTTTATCCGATTGTTTTGAAAAACCCAAAAATCCGCGCAGGAAATCATTACTGTTGATTTCACAGCGCGGACTAAGCGTATCCGCCGCGTAACACTCAAATCTGAATTCCGAACACAAAATAACCGACTGTATCAGCGCCAAAGCAACTATTTTAATTATTCCTTCGTTTAGCTTCATATGAGTGTGGAATTCGTTATGTTCCTTTTTCAGTTATTTTGCATTTCCTAATTTCCTAGTTTCAATAAATTTCCATCAATTTCCACTAATTTCCAATTTATTCGTTCTCGTCCCTCGTCTTAACGAGTGAAGCGAGTGATCGTCCATCCCGACTTCGGTTTGCAGCCTGTGGCTTGCAGCTTGTGTCGTTTTTTCCATGAGCCATCAGCCATCAACCATGAGCTAATTATATCGCCGTCAAACACAACCGCTCGCATTCAAATAACGAACCCGTATTTTTCATTACCGCATTATTATCGTCGATATTTTTTCCCAAACGCCAGGCTCGAGTCCTCGTTTCCAATTGTTTAGTTTGTATCTCCAGTTTCACCCGCTCAAATTCCTCATTCGTCACCCCTGCTTTATTAAAAAGAGCCAGAGCTTTTTCCGGGCCTTCAACCATCAATAGTTTTCTAATCATCGTCAGGATTGCCCGCTCCGCCGTATTTTTAAGACGCGTATTAGCATATTCTTGAAAATGACCGGGATAAAAATTCCATTTTCCGTATTTTTCAGGATTTTTCAAAAAATATAAAAGTGTATCCGCTGCCGGCGGATAACCAATCACGCCGAATGTTTTGACAATTTCATCAATAAGAAAAATGTCTATTCCCTTTTCATCCATCAACCGCAGTAATTTCTTTCCTATTTCCGCCGTCAATACTTCATCATCGGAAATAAAATGCTTGAACATATATATCGCGCGCACTGCTGAGAGCCTGATACTAAGCGGGACATCTTTATTAAAAAATAATCCCTTTAAATCTTCGACCCCGCATTCCTCATTTTGCAGCAATTCAAACAACTTTTTAGAGAGATATTTTATCCGCGAACGATATACAATAAACGAAGTATCTTCCGTCGCGTAATTAAGCAACTGCAAATACTTGCTCCTCTGTTCCCAGGTCAACTCTGGGCTCAATACCTTTTTGTCTTTAATTTTTTCACGCAGAATACTTGTATCACGAATCATCATTGTCGCCAGATACAAGCCGGGAAGAAACTCTCTTCTCTCTTCATAACGCAGTATCCCTGGGTCAAGACGATCATCTGCTTTTAACAATACATCATAATTCCAAGGGCCATATTCTTCAATAAAGCTTGTCCAATTTTCTTTTACAGCTATTCGTTGCCTCCTTAAAACATTCTTGGATACTTCACCGCGTATTTTCTTATCAAAAGGCCTTATGCTTTCCAGAAGATCAGGAT
>JAHIOQ010000130.1 GCA_018895275.1 Candidatus Omnitrophota bacterium | reverse complement strand
GAAGCGCAGCAGAACATCTCAAAGATTCTCGACCGGCTCGCGGCAAACTATCGGCTTAAACTCGTCACTCTGGAGGGCGCGGCGGGAAAGGTGGAAAATCCCATTATTTCCAATTTTCCCGATAAAGAGATACGAAAGGAAGTCGCGCTCTATTTTGTCCGGGAAGGGAAATTGACCGGCGCGGAATATCTGGCGGCCAATAGCGATTACGGGTTGAGACTGTATGGGGTTGAAGATCCGCGCTTGTATATGGACAACGTGGAGGCATTCCGCCAGTCCCAGCCGTTTAAAAATGAGGCGAAACAATATTTCGCCTATTTGAAAAAGGCGTTGGACGGGCTTAAAGATTATATCTACAACGATGCGCTTAAGGTTTTTGACAAGCTGGAAAACGATTATTTCCTGCGGAAGATAGCTTTTGATGAATACGCGCGGTCCCTTTTTGGTTTAATCGAAAAGCATAATTTAGGCCGTATTAATTATCCGGTTTTTTATGAGTTGCAAAAGGTGATTACGCTGGAAACGAAAGTTGACTTTATAAAAGCCGACCAGGAAAGGGCAAGGCTTATCACGGAATTAACCCAGGCGATTGACGACAAAAAAAACATCGCCGCGCTTGTGGAGAAAAGCCTTAATTTTAAAAAAGGGATAATAAGCCCTGGCGCGTTCGCCTCTTTTCTTAAAGACATGGCGTTTAAGCTGAAAATAAACCTGGTTTCCTATCCTAATTTCAGCGCCTATGCCGATTATATCATCAAGTATGAAGAGGTAGCCAGCGAGAAATTGTTCAATGAGTTAAAGAAGATAAAAAATGATTTGCGTAACGCCTTATACACAAATGACGACCAAAAACAACTGGATACGTTGCGCGAAAACCTTGATATTTTGGGTAAATTAGTTGATTTAAAAATGTTTTCCGAAGATATCGCCTATTTCTTTGCGCACCGCGATGAAATGAATACGGATACGTTTGAAAAATTCATCGTGCCGCAGGCCTATAAATACAAACTAACGGTTACCCTGCCGCAAGGGCTTTCTTATATCGATGTCTATATGCCGGCCTGGGCGCGGTTTTATGAATTGGCGCACTTGCGCGACGTGGCTTTTATCGAAAAGACATTACAGCAGATGGAGAAGGAAAACGTGTCTTTTGCCGCGCTGGTGACCGGCGGGTTTCATACGGAGAAACTCAGCCGGATTTTAAAGGCGAAGAAGATTTCCTATCTGGTAATTACGCCGCGCGCGTCCATCGAAGATACGGGTACTTATCTGAATATTATGCAGGGAAATAAAACATTGCTGGATGATTTCGTGAAACAACTGCAAAGTTCTCTGCAGGCCCCTATTAGTTTTAGTAAAAATGCGTTAGAGGAAATAAACGCTTCTCCAACCGAGATTACAGCGTCTGCGGAGGCAAGAGCGGAAAAATTATCGTCTCAGGTTACTGTATTTGCCGGTTTTTCCGTGATGCGGCAAATCGCGGAAACGGGGTCAACGGAGAATATTAATTGGGGTGTAGTAAAATCTGAAACTAAAAATATAGTTATGGCGGATTTAGAGGCCTCACTTAGTTCCGGGCAAATCAAGCAAGATGAATTTGACCAGTTGACAACCACAGTTGATACGGCCTTAGCGAAATTTGGAAAAGAAAGTGTTTCGATAGAAAAAAGTGGGGCGGGAAATGTTATTGTCAACGTTGGACAAAACACCACCACCGTGCTGGCGTTTAATTTAAACGGCAAAGAAGGGAATAAGATTGCCGTATTGACAAAGGCAGAAGCGAAAGACTTTCTTAAAGAGGGGACTATCCTTGTTCAGGCCGTAGCTTCTTCTCAAAAAGGAACGGTGGAGCTGCCTGTTGCTGCTTCCGCGAAGGATATTTTAATGAAAATGACGGAAACACTGCCTTCGGATGCAAAAAAAGGCATTGTTCAGTTCTTAACTGGGTTTGGAAAAACTGAATCTGTGGGCGAAAAAAGCGTAACAGATCTGAAAGCTCTGGCAGCAAAACTAGAGGGCTTAGGTATTCCTACGGAACAGGTTGAGGCGTTTATTGGAAGTATTAGTATTCCTCTGACTACGGTACAGGAAAACGCGCAGACGGTTACGGCAGCGGTGATAAATGCGACGCCGGAATTAAGGAACATCGAGGCGCCGGTAGTAAAGGTGAAGGCGCAGTCAATAGTAAGCGAGCGTGTAGCCGCGGTAATGAACGGAAAAGAGACGATAGCGGAAGCAAGCAAGACGCT
>JAHIOQ010000129.1 GCA_018895275.1 Candidatus Omnitrophota bacterium | reverse complement strand
GGTCTAATATTAAAAGTTAAAGAGTCTTCACCTAAGGATGTGGGCAGGGCAATTGCCAGAATCGATCCGGAAGATATGAAGGAGCTCGGATTGGATGTAGGCGATATCATAGAAATTAATGGTAAAAGAAAGACAGCGGCGAAGGTAATGCCCTGTTATGCCGAAGACAGGGGTAAAAAGATTGTCCAGATAGACGGCATATCGAGAGAAAACGTTTCAATTGGGTTGGATGAAAAAGTAAAAATCAATAAAATCGATTCCAAGCCCGCCAACAAGATTACTCTTTCGCCCCTGACGATGTCCAACCCGCTCCAAAGAGATAGTGATGCCAAATATTTAGGATCTCTAATAGAGGGGCTTCCTGTAATCGCGGGTGACAGGGTCAGGGCTACGTTTTTCGGGTCAAGGTCAAGTGATTTTAAGGTGGTAGACACCATTCCTGACGGCGTGGTATTGATAAATGCCGCTACTTTAATAAGGATGGAGACTAAGAAACAGGGAGAGGCAAAAGCAGCCACGGTCTCCTATGAGGATATCGGGGGCTTAAGTTCCCAAATTCAAAGAATCAGGGAGATGATAGAGCTTCCCTTAAGATATCCACAGGTATTTGAAAGGCTGGGAATCAACGCGCCGAAAGGGGTGTTGTTTTTTGGTCCTCCCGGAACAGGAAAGACCTTAATTGCCCGGGCTGTTGCTAATGAGACCGACGCCTATTTTACCAGCATAAGTGGGCCTGAAATCATGTCAAAATTTTATGGCGAATCAGAAAGCAAACTCAGGGGAATATTTGAAGATGCGCAAACTCATGCTCCAGCCATAATCTTTATTGACGAGATCGAATCCATCGCTCCAAAAAGAGAAGAGATGGGATCTGAGAAGCAGGTTGAACGCAGGGTAGTTTCTCAGCTCTTAAGCCTAATGGATGGATTGGAGTCTAGGGGGCAGGTTATCGTTATGGCAGCAACCAATGTGCCCAATATAATAGATCCTGCCCTGAGAAGGCCGGGTAGATTCGACAGGGAAATTTCTATTCCAATACCCGATAAAAACGGAAGGCTGGAGATTCTCGGGATACATACGCGGGGTATGCCTTTAGCGGAAGATGCCTGCCCCGTTAGAGACAAGACACCGGAGGTGTCTGACGGCTGCCTTCGGCAACCTGTCTCTAACGGGGTAAATTTAGAGAAATTGGCTGAGATTACCCATGGTTTTGTGGGCGCAGACTTAGAGGCACTGGCACGAGAAGCCGCGATGAGCGCTTTAAGAAAGATTCTGCCCAAGATCGATTTTGAAATGCAGGATATTCCTTATGAAACCTTGATGAAGTTAGAGGTTACTATGGATAACTTCCTGGACGCAATGAAAGAGGTGGAACCTTCCGCCATACGGGAGTTCTTTGTAGAGGTGCCGGATGTAAAATGGGATGATGTCGGCGGATTAGAGAATATAAAAGAAGAATTAAAAGAAGCCGTGGAATGGCCGCTTAAGTACGCGGATATCTTTAAACAGGCAAATACCAATCCCCCTAAAGGTATACTTCTTTACGGGATACCGGGCACAGGGAAGACTTTATTGGCTAAGGCGGTGGCAAGCCAGACCGGAGTAAATTTTATTTCAGTAAAAGGGCCAAGCCTGATTTCAAAATTTGTGGGAGAAAGCGAAAGGGCTATCCGTGATGTATTCAAGACGGCCAAGCAGGCCGCGCCGACAATTCTATTTTTTGATGAGATTGATGCCTTGGTTCCTAAGCGGGGTTCCGCGAGCACAGATGGACATGTCGGGGAACGAATCATGGCGCAGTTTTTGACGGAGATGGACGGGATTGAAGAACTAAAAGGAGTAATGGTTTTAGCGGCAACGAACAGATTAGACTTAATTGACTCCGCCGTCTTGCGAAGCGGCCGTTTTGACCTTTTGTTAGAATTGCCTAAACCGGGTGAGAAGACGAGAGAAGAGACTTTCAAGATACATACTAAAAATAAACCGTTATCCGAGGATGTTGATTTAAAAGAGTTAGCTAAAGAGACTGAAGGCAAGGTGGGTTCTGATATTGAATTTATTGCGCGCAAGGCCGCCTGCCTGGCAATAAGAGAATATATAGATAAAAACCCGGAAACCGGAACCCGGAAACCGGAGTTTAAAATTTCTAAGAGGCATTTTAAGGAAGCGATTAAGCTGGTAAAAGAACAAAGCGGTAAAAATAAAGGGGGGTAAAGATGGGGAAATTAATTAAGGGGTTAATTGAAGGGATTAAAAAGTTTTTTGGAGGCATATATTCCGCTATAAGTAAAGCCGGGTCCGGCTTTGGCAGGAAGAAAAAGGATAACACTAAATAACCTTTGATGGTTTGTCGCAGGAAAATGCCTTAGGGAAAGAGGTGAAGCTCTTTCCCTAAGGCGAAAAGGCAGGTTATGGACAGAATAGGAAAATATATTTTTGGAGTTATCAATTCAAATACTAATTTTCGCTTTTTTATTCCGAACTTTTTGTCGGAAGAAGATAGTATTTATGAGATATCTTCAATTCCTTATCAGGATATCTCGGCGATCGTGTGTGACTTGGAGATAGTTGAGTATACTCATATGCGTAAGGATGCTTTGGCAAAACTCTTAGTTGGGCATCAAAAGGTTATCGAAAGAATTATGAACTTAAAATGTTCGATCTTACCCGTGAAATTAGGAACGTTCGCGTTGGATGAAGCGGAAGTTAAAGATGTTTTAAGTAAAGGCTATAGTTTAATAAAAAAGATAACACGGGAAATAAACGATAAAGTAGAGATTGATGTGGTTTGCGTCTGGAGTGATTTTACTGCCGCGATTAAAGAGGCTGGAGAGCAAAAGGAGATTAGAGAGTTTAAAGAGAAACTGCTTAAGCAGCCTAAAAGTATAACTATTGATGAGCAGATGATGGCAGGGGGGTTACTTAAGAAAGAAATAGACCAAATGAGAGAAAAGAAGGCTTTGAAGATACAGGATGCCTTAAAGACACTTTGCGCAGACTATAAACAGCATGAGCTTATGGATGATAAAATGGTTGCAAATTCCGCTTTTTTGATAAATGAGCCCAGGCAAAAAGAATTTTATGCCAAAATTGAAGACCTGAATACTGAATTTGAGGAGAAACTTAATTTCAGGTGTGTCGGCCCGCTTCCGCCATATAGTTTTTTTACGCTGGAGATAAAAAGGATGCGGTTTAATGACATAGATTGGGCAAGGAAAAGACTGGGGATTTTGGAAGATTGCATCACGAAAGACGATATTAAGAAAGCGTATCAGAGGCAAGCATTTTGTTTCCATCCGGATAAGAACCCGGATAAGCCGGGGATGGAAAGAGAATTTGACGAAATAAAAAAGTCTTATAATATACTTCTTGATTATGCTCAAGGATGCGCGCAGTCAGGCAAAGAAAGCCTTTATTTTAATGAAGATGAATTTAAAAGGAACGCGGTATTAGTTAAAGTGAAGGAATAACCCCGTTAGAGACTTAACTCTAAACGGGGTAAAAATAGTATTATGATAATAGGTAGCTTAATGAGGATAGATTGCTTAAAAGTAATTTGTCTCTAACGGGGCGAGCTGTGGAAAAAGAAGGTAAATATATCTATTGTATTATCGCAACCTCGCAGGAGAGGAATTTTGGGCCTATCGGCATAGGTGAAGGAGGAGAAGAGGTCTTAACTATCAGCTATGATGAATTAAGTATGGTGGTAAGTAATTTCCCCATGGGCAAACCGGAAGTCGGCCGGCAAAATTTATTAGCTCACGAAAAGATAATTGAGGAAGTGATGAAGGAATTTAATAGTGTTCTTCCCGTCAGGTTTGGGACGATCTCATCCAGCGCCGAAGAAATAAGAAACCTGTTAGATCGAAGATACCGGGAATTTAAGACGGCATTAAGAGATATGGATCATAAAATAGAATTAGGGGTCAAAGGCGTATGGAAGAATATGGATGTAATTTTTAAAGAAATTGTAGAGGAAAACAAGGATATTAAAAAGATGAAAGAAAAGCTTCAATCCTTCGCAGTACAAGCAAAAAGGGAAGTAGGCAAGATGGTTGCCGAGGCGCTGGAGAAGAAAAAAGAAAAAGAGGCGGAAAAATTCGCGGATGCTTTAAGAAGGACAGCGGTTAATTATAAACAAAACAAAACTATGGGTGACGCTATGTTTATGAACGCCGCTTTTTTGGTGGATAAAGGCAGGGAAAAAGAATTTGATAATATTATGGATGATTTAAGCGAGGAGTATTCCGCCAAAGGCGGATCCGCCTCTGGCGGAAAAGACAGGGTTAAATTTATGTATGCAGGCCCTTTGCCGGTATTCAATTTTGTCAATATTGTTATTTATCCGGAGGAATGGGAAAAATAATGATTGTTTCAGGAACGGAAAAAGAAGTTTTAAAAGCGGTTGCCGGATTAGGCAAGGCCAGCCAACATGAAATCAGCAAGGCGGTGGGGTTTAGCCTGGATTATATAGAGCTCATATGTAATTATTTGATTAGAAAAGGGTGCTTAGTAAGATTCAAAAGACATTATATTTTAACCGAGGAGGGGGAAAGGGTTTTTTGCCCTGCGGGTAGGGTTTCTCTAATCGATAAAGAGTCGATGGACAAACTATCCAGCCGTTTAGTTAAAGAAATAAGCAAACAAATCTCCGTGGATTTTAAAACAAAAGAAATGAAAACAGACAGGAGAACGCCGGCAAAAAAAAGGACAGCCCGCAAAAATGATAAGGTGGTTTTGCCGGAACATAAGAGCGAAAAAATTCAGATAAAGACGGATTATATGCCCCTTATAGAGGATGAAACTATCGGGCTGCAGACTAATATAAATAAAGTTGAAGTAAAGATGGAAAAAGAAAAAAAAGGGGCATTGGATGAATCGATTGCG
>JAHIOQ010000128.1 GCA_018895275.1 Candidatus Omnitrophota bacterium | reverse complement strand
TTGATAAAACGAAAGAAAACTGGGGCATTGAACCACTTCCGAATCTTGATTTTAAGATTATGCAGGGGAATAGCCTGCTTGAAGAATATGAAGGTGTAAAACTTTTTGATGAAAAACTTATTGCCAGTGTTGATTTTGATAAACAGAAACTTATTGAATCAATAAAACAGAAACAGTCAGAATTGCAAAAAGAGTACTTAGACCTTCACGCGAAAAATAAACTTACAAAAATTAAGCGGGCAGGATTAAATGAAGAGTTAAGAAAACTTGATAAACAATTGAAGGGTTTAAACAAGCAGGACAATAAAACTGAGGAAGCCGCCGGACTTTTTGACGCCCAAAATGAGGCAAAACAAAAAAGAGAGATGTTGAAGCGGCTTCACAAGGAATTTTTTGAAACCAATGAGAAAGAAATAAAGGGTAAAATTAAAACCCAGATTGAAAAAATTGGGTGGGATTTGATTGAAGCCACGCTTAAAGAACAAAATAAAATCTCCGAGCTAAAAAAAATAGAAAAATTCAAAAAATCAAACACAAAACCATTCTTTCTCTGGAAGCTTCACTTTGCAGATGTGTTTGAAAAAGGCGGATTTGATATTGTGATTGCCAACCCACCGTATGGAGCAAATATTCCCAAAGAAGAACTTAGTAATATAAAACTAAAACTTAAAGATACAAATAATTTAAATAGTGCAGCTATTTTTATAGATTTTGGGAAAAATTATTTGATCACTACTAACGGAATACTTTCCTTTATTGTTCCCAAATCTTTACTTTACTCTGAAAGATGGTTTAGTTTGGTTGAGTCAATGCTTGGGAATGTCCCTATTTTAGTTGATGTAGAAAAAGCTTTTGAAAATGTCAAATTAGAACAGGTAGTTTTTTTGTATGGACACATAATAAAAAAGAACAGTTATTTAGCTCGTAAATTCTTAAACAATGAATTTGTTAGTTCTACTGTGATCTCAAACGATATTCCTTTGGGCATTAAGGCATGGATTTGTGATGTCAGCGAATTTGAATTGAGTATTTTAAAAAAGTTAAGAAACGGAAGCTTGATTCCATTAGGAAGTATTTCTGAGACAAAAAGAGGAGTTGGATTACAAGAATTTCTAAAAGATAAAGGCAATTATCCTGTTATCGGGGGGATAAATATTTCTCGTTATTGCTGTAGGGGGATTAAGGGTTATCTTGCAAAAGAAGATTTTGAGAATCAAAAACAAAAAGTTGCTTTTATGAGACAACCCAAAATCATCTCTCAGGATTTAATTGCCCATATCCAAAATCCTAATCCTCATATTTTAATTGCTTCATGTCTAGATTTAAATGGTGAAACATTCGGATTAGACACAGTTCAGAATACTATAATAAATGATAACAATTATGACATCAGATATATTTTAGGACTTTTAAATTGTAAATTTATCAGTTGGTATACCTACAAGTTTATTTATTGCTGTGCGATTAGAACGATGCATTTTGATAATTATTATATAGGCAAAATATTAATTCCCGACATTTCTATAGAAAATCAAAAACCATTTATTGAAATCGTTGATAAAATATTGGCAATTACCAAATCCAGCGATTATTTAGAAAATCCCGCAAAAAAGGAAGAAGTCAAAGAATACGAAAAACAAATTGACCAGATGGTTTATAAGCTTTACAACTTAACGGATGAGGAAATAAAGATTGTGGAAGGGAATGAGAGATAAATATGGCAAATATTGTTATCAGACAAGATATTATTGAGAAAAAGATATTTTTGATCAGGGATCTGAATGTAATGTTAGATAAAGACCTTGCTGAACTTTATGGGGCAGAAACAAAAGTGTTCAATCAAGCAGTAAAACGCAATCTTAAACGGTTTCCCTGTGATTTCATGTTTCAACTTACTAAAGAAGAAAACAAATCTTTAAGGTCACAATTTGTGACCATAGAACCCGGTCGCGGGCGTCATAGAAAATATTTGCCTTATGCTTTCACCGAGCAGGGTGTAGCCATGCTTTCATCGGTATTAAACAGCGAAAGGGCGATACAGGTAAATATCGGTATAATGCGGGTCTTTGTCGATATAAGAAAATTAGTTTCCGCAAATAAAGGAATACTGAACAAATTGAATCAATTAGAAGATACGGTTCAATCACATGACAGGAAAATAAGAACAATTTTTGAAGTTATTAATAGGCAATCAGAGGCTAAATTGTTACTTCCAGAAAAACCATTTTCAAATAAAAAGGTAGTTAAAGATATAATTAATTCCTGCGAAAAATATATTTATTGGATAGATAAATATTTTTCAAAGGCGGGGTTAGATTGGTTGTCTGAATTACTTAGTACGGATAAAGTAAAAAAGATTAGAATTTTGATGTTACCGGAAAAAGCAGATAATAAATTCACCTCGTTGTATAATGATTTAAATAAAGAATTCAAAACGAATGGCGTGAAGTTTGAAATAAGAGGTATAACTGATAAAAAATTGAGTTCTGACATCCATGATAGATGGATTATTTCAGAGAACCTATGTTACAATATGCCGTCAACAGATACTATTGCAAGAGGACAATATAGCGAAGTCAAAAGAACTACAAACTTCCCACCGTTTGACAAATGGTGGAGAAAAAGTCAGGATATTTCGAAAGTTTTGGGATAGTAAAAGGGGGCCAATCCAAAGTCAAAGAATAAGAAAAACAAATTGACCAGATGGTTTATAAGCTGTACTACCTAACAAAAGAAGAAATCGAAATAGTTGAAAACTCGGGGAAGAAATGAATATAAGCGATATTCACGAACTTTATTTTATTACTGACATTTCGAATGTCGCGTCAATCATGCGCGAGGGGATTCTTTCACATAATGAAGCTCTCCGGGTTCATCACCATTCTATCGCGGAGCAAGGCGTTCAAGAACGCAGACAGAATAAGAAAATTCCGGGAACGAATAAGCACGTGCATGATTACGCGAACTTGTATTTTGATGCGCATAACCCAATGCTTAGCGCGCGAAGGGGTTTGAATAATACCATTTGCGTATTACGGATCAACAGCGATATACTGTCTATAGATGGTGTTATTGTTACTGATCAAAACGCGAGCCGGGATTGTTGGTTTAAGCCGGTTAATGAAGGATTGCCTCTGTTGAAACATTCTGAAGTCTTTGAAGTGAATTGGATACGGCGAAATGATCCTATGGAAGAATATAGATTGAAAGGTATTAAATGCGCAGAGGTGTTAGTGCCAAAATGTGTTGATTGCCGATATGTTTTCGGAGCGTATGTGTCCAATTCTGTAGCACTATCCAAGTTTAAACAAGCTTCAAGTTTACCGGTAGAAATTAAAGAGAACCTGTTTTTTTAGGGGGAGATTATGGAAATAATAATCGGAGATATTTTCAATTCTAAAGCACAGACATTAATCAACACCGTCAATTGTGTTGGAATTATGGGCAAAGGAATCGCGGCGGAATTCAAAAAACGTTATCCGGAAATGTTTAAGGATTATGTTGCATGTTGCCAAAAAGGCGACGTTAAGCCGGGGGTCCCTTATTTGTTTAAATCTTCCTCGCTTTTCGCACCTCAGGTAATCAACTTTCCGACAAAAGGCGATTGGCGGGCGGCATCGCACGTTGAGGATATTGAAAAAGGTCTCAAAATATTAGTGTCAAAATATAAAGAATGGGGCGTTGAATCAATAGCCGTTCCCCCGTTAGGCTGTGGCAATGGGCAATTGCTATGGGAGACCGTTGGGCCCTTAATCTATACGTATCTTTCCAAGCTGGATATCCCGGTTAAAATGTATGCCCCATATGGCACTCCGTCCACACAGTTAACCGAGAAATTTCTCTCGCAAGAATATAATTTGCGGGATGCCAAGTCAGGAGAGGCAATCCTTCAGAAATTGGAACCTGCTTGGATTGCATTGATTGAGATAGTTCATCGTATCGAAAAGCAGGCTTATCATATGCCTGTCGGTAGGACTATTTTTCAAAAGATTGCCTATGTCGCCACCGCATTAGGAATTCCTACCGGTCTGGCGCATGTTCGTGGATCATACGGGCCTTATTGCAAAGAACTAAACGATGTTAAAAAACGACTATCGAATGCCGGATTGTTACAGGAAGAAAAAAGCGGGTCTATGTTTCAGGTTATTCCAGGCCTCGCGTATGAGAAGAATCGTTTGAAATATCAGGATACTTTTCAGAAATGGGACAAGATGATCGACAAGACAGTCGATCTTTTCCTGCGCTTAGACACTAACAAGGCTGAAATTGTGGCAACGGTTCTTTTCGTTGAACAAGAAATAAATAAAAAGAAAAACATGTCAGAGGACGATGTTTTACAGGAAGTTATGAAATGGAAGCAGTTGCGCCGTCCCCCGCTCGACAAAAAAGAGGTTTCTCAGGCAATCCGCAATCTTGGCGTGTTGAAATGGTTTAGCTTGAAACCATCGGCAGACTTGCCGGTTGAAGACGATTGGGAAAATTAAAAATGGGAAGTTATAAAATAAATCTATTTTTAATGTCGATTGCAAATAAGACGTGCGTATCATATTGCAGCATAATTAGTTTATGTTAATTGTAATTAAATCTAAACTGAATCTAAATTGTAAATTAAATAGGAATCAAACTGAACCGGCCATTAAAATCGGCGCGAAGCAGAAAAGCATTTCGCGCCATGAATCCGGCGCGACAATGCCTTCGATTGAAACGCTGGTGAAAATTGCGAAGGTGCTTAAGAAGCCGGCGGGGTGTTTTTTGGAGGAAACATAGACAAATAATTAAAGGAGTTATCTAATGGTTATTCAAACACATTCCGAGATGGCGAATTTTATATGGAGTATTTGTAATTTGCTGCGGGGGCCCTATAAAAGAAATGAGTATCGACGAGTTATCCTTCCGCTAACTGTCCTTCGTCGATTTGATTGTATCCTTGCGCCTACGAAAGCAAAGGTGCTTGAAGAGTTCAAGACATTGAAGGGTAAATCAGAGAATATTGTCCAGTCAAGGCTTCGGGAAATAACCGGTGTGCCTTTTTATAACCTTTCAAAATTAGACTTCGGCCGACTCTTGGATGATCCTAATCAGATCGCCCCGAATCTTAACGGGTATATCAACGGTTTTTCGCCTAATGTGCGTCATATCATTGAGCGTTTTGAATTTGGCGATGAAGTGCGCAAGATGTCGGAGAAAAACCTTTTATTTGAGGTTATGAAGAAATTCTCATCACTCGATTTAACGCCTTCCCGGGTTGACAATGTCCAGATGGGCTATATTTTCGAAGAGCTTATCAGGATCGGGGCAGAACAGTCAAATGAAGAGGCCGGAGAACATTTTACTCCGCGCGAAGTCATCAAGCTTATGGTCAACCTGCTTTTATCGCCGGAAGAAGATTTGAGAAGGAGTCACGTTGTAAAGACCATTTATGACCCTGCTTGCGGGACAGGCGGCATGCTTTCGGTTTCGGAGCAGTACATCCGCGAACTTAACAGTCATGCGCAACCACTTCTTTATGGTCAGGATTGGAATGACGAAGCATGGGCGGTTTGCCGGTCGGATATGCTTATTAAAGGTGAGGAAGCAGATAATATTAAGCCCGGATGCACCTTTGAGAAAGACGGTTTTCCAAAAGAAAAATTTGACTACATGCTCGCCAATCCGCCATTCGGCGTGGAATGGAAACAACAGCAACGTTTTATCCAAAAAGAAAAAGATTCTTTAGGCTATGACAGCCGCTTCGGCGCAGGCCTGCCCCGTATCAACGATGGCTCGCTTCTTTTCCTTCAGCACATGATATCAAAGATGCGTGCGCCAAAGGATGGCGGGAGCCGCGTTGGGATAGTCTTTAACGGCTCGCCTCTTTTTACCGGCGACGCGGAGGGCGGCGAATCAAACATCCGGCGCTGGATTATTGAAAATGACTGGCTTGAGGCGATCGTCGCGCTTCCGGATCAGCTTTTCTACAACACGGGTATTTCAACCTATATCTGGATTTTAACCAACCGTAAAGAAAAAAAACGTAAGGGCAAGATACAGCTCATAGATGCACGCGAGTTTTATGTAAAAATGCGAAAAAGCCTTGGTAACAAGCGAAACCAGATCGGCGACGGCGATGAAGGCCGACCCAATCAAATCAGCGAAATCACAAAAATATACGGTAATTTTAAACATGATGAAACCCGTACCATAACGGTTGACGGCGCGCAAAAAACCGTGATTGTGGGCAAGATTTTTAGTAACACGGATTTCGGTTACAATAAGATTACGGTTGAGCGGCCGTTACGTTTAAATTTTCAGGCATCAGACGCGCGTATCGCGCTTTTGGAAATGCAAAAGGCGTTCAAAGGCCTTGCCTCAAGCGACAAAAAGAATGAAAATGTCCGGCGAAAAGAGGTTGAAGCGGGTAAAGGACGGCAGGAAGAAATACGGAATTTACTTCGCCGCATCAAAGAAGAAACAGGAGGCGCGTTATTCAAAAATCGTGATGCGTTTTTAGGAAAGATACGGCAGGTTTGCGACGCGCTGGATATCCGCCTTTCCGCGCCGGAACAAAAAGCGGTTTTAGAGGCCTTGAGCGAGCATGATGAAACCGCGGATGTCTGCACAGACAGAAACGGAAAGCCCGAGGCAGATTCCGAACTGCGGGATACAGAGAATGTCCCGCTTAAAGAAAAAATCGCGGATTATTTCAAGCGCGAAGTCCTACCGCATGTACCGGATGCATGGATTGACGAGACCAAGACAAAGGGCGGCTATGAAATACCGCTTAACCGCCATTTTTACCGCTATGAACCCCCACGGGATATGGAAAAGATCGAGGCGGATATCAAGGGGCTTGAGGGTGAGATTGTTTCGCTTCTTGGGAAGGTAACCGGCAGCTCTGAGGGGCTTCTATGAATGTAAAACCATATCCAAAATACAAATCATCCGGAGTTGATTGGCTGGGGGATGTGCCGGAAAAATGGAGAATCAAGCGTCTTAAATGTTTGATATCAACAAATGATAATGCTTTACCTGAAACGACGGATCCCGACTACGAAATGCTTTATGTTGACATTAGCAGTGTTGACCCGGCCAGAGGAATAATAAAAAAAGAGCCCTTTCTTTTTGAAAATGCACCGTCGAGAGCTCGGCGAATAGTCAAGGATGGGGATACTATTGTTTCAACAGTTCGTACATATTTGCGGGCTATTGCGGCAATTGATAATCCCGAAGAAAAATTGATCGTATCAACTGGTTTTGCTGTTTTAAGGCCTCGCAAGATATTGCCCCGGTACCTTTCGTATGTCATGCGGTCGCCTTATGTAGTAGAAACGATTGTTTCAAAATCAGTCGGTGTCAGTTATCCGGCTATTAATGCTTCAGAAATAGGGTTTATTAAGATTTCCGTGCCAGATTCTGATGAGCAAAACTTGATCTCTGATTTTCTCGATCGCGAAACTGGCAGGATTGATGAGCTGATTGCCAAAAAAGAGCGCCTGATTGAGCTCTTGAAAGAAAAACGCACGGCACTTATTTCGCGCGCGGTTACCAAAGGGCTCAATCCCAATGTCCGCCTCAAACCCTCCGGCGTTAAATGGCTGGGCGATGTTCCGGAGCATTGGGAAGTTAAAAGGCTAAAAACCTCTGCCAATTACTGGGTGAGCAATGTTGATAAAGTTCCCGCTGAACATGAACAACCCGTAAGATTATGTAATTATACAGATGTTTACTACAATGATTTTATTTCATCAGATATGGATATGATGGAAACTACCGCAACAAGTGAAGAAATTAAAAAATTTCACTTAGAGATCGAAGATGTTGTAATCACTAAAGATTCAGAAGAATGGGATGACATAGCAATTTCATCATTAGTGATTAAGACTTCACCTGACATGGTTTGTGGATATCATTTAGCAATGATTCGTCCACTAAAAAGAAATTTGCTCGGGCAATATCTTGCACGGCAATTTCAATCAAGTGCTATTAACCACCAATTTCAAATTGCGGCGACTGGCGTAACTCGTTATGGCTTACCTAAAAGCGCTATTGGTGAAGCCATAATTCCTATCCCGCCTATTGC
The DNA here is from genome assembly GCA_018895275.1 of Candidatus Omnitrophota bacterium. Lineage (GTDB taxonomy): Bacteria > Omnitrophota > Gorgyraeia > B26-G9 > B26-G9 > JAHIOQ01. The sequence continues at coordinate 26,268 of JAHIOQ010000128.1, read as the reverse complement.
GGAACAACAAGCCATCGCCGAATATCTCGACAAGGAAACCGGAAAGATTGACAGTTTGATCGATAAAGTCACTCAGGCCATAGAAATACTTAAAGAATACCGCACCGCCATCATCAGCGCAGCGGTGACGGGAAAAATTGATGTGAAGGGATATAAATATGGACCAGAAAAAATTAAAAAATATTTTAGACCGCCTTCGTACCGCACCGGCGGAAACAGAAGTATTTGAGTTTAAAGAAGCAAAAAATACTTATGGATAATGTTATAAGAAATTCCGGTAGTGATAAAAAACCATGCTGGCAGTTAATCACGGATGCTAACCAATTATGAGTAACTATGAGTAAATTTATGAGTAACTATGAGTAAAATTATGCGTAACCATGAAAACAATATTGCGTAACTGCTTATTTGACGTCTAGTTGACTGAAAGAGGAGCTAATGAAATCAAACACAGAAAAAGCCTTTGAGATTTATATTCAGCAGGCCATGGCCGGCCGGGGTTGGACGACAGGTTCAAACGCGCTGTGGGATGTTAAGACCGGCTTATTTAAAGATTATATCTTTTCTTTCCTCAAGGATACGCAAGGGGCGCTTTGGGATCAGATGGAAAAGATGCATGGCGCTGATCTTAAACCAAAACTTCTTGAAGCACTAATAAAAGAACGGGACATCAAGGGTACGCTTCATGTTATCCGTCACGGATTTAAATTTTACGGCAAAACATTTCAGCTTGCCTATTTTAAGCCTGCTCATGGGCTTAATCAGGAAACAATAACGCTTTTTGAAAAGAACAAATTGTATGTTGTCCGTCAGGTGCCCTGCCATCCGCAGGATAACAACACAATAGATCTTGTGTTGGCGCTGAATGGAATTCCGGTTGCTACTTGCGAGCTAAAGAATCCCATGACCGGTCAGACGTGGAGGAACGCGGTTTATCAGTATAAAAAGACCCGTGATCCCCGCGCTCCGCTTTTTCAATTTAAGAAAGGCGCGCTGGTACATTTTGCTATTGATCCGGATGAGGTACATATGGCAACCCGCCTTGCCGGTGAGGATACGTTTTTCCTGCCCTTTAATCGCGGAAGCCATCCCGGTGAGATAAAGTGCGGCGCCGGTAATCCCCAGCATCTATCCGGCCATCGGACAGGATATTTTTGGGAAGACATCCTTGAACGTGAAAGTTTTATCGGTATTATCGGCAGTTTTATCTTTTTAGAAACAACTGAAGAAACAGTAGACGACTGTCAGGGCGGCCGGAAGAAAGTGGTCAAGGAAACAATGATTTTCCCGCGATATCACCAGTTGGATTCCGTGCGAAAGTTGGTAGCTACGACTGGCACGGAAAGGGTCGGGAATAATTATCTGATTCAGCATTCAGCAGGAAGCGGGAAGACCAATAGTATCTCATGGCTTTCGCATCGGCTTTCCTGTCTTCATACAGAGCAGGATGAAAAGATATTTGATTGTGTAATCGTTATCACTGACCGCAAAGTGCTTGATAGACAGTTACAAGACGCTATTTATCAGATTGAACATGCTCAAGGAGTCGTTAAAGCCATTGACCAAGATTCACGACAATTGGCTGAGGCATTAGTAGACGGAACAAAGATCGTTATTACTACGCTTCAGAAATTTCCTTTTGTATTGAAAGGACTTCTGCATATTGCCGGCGCTGAGAATCTTGATACGCCTGACGCGGCGTCTGTTCAACGCGCCAAGGAATGGGGGGACAAAATAGCGGCACGAAAATACGCGGTGATTGTGGACGAGGCGCATTCCAGCCAGACCGGCGAAACCGCCCGTGAGCTTAAAAGCATTCTTGGCGCGGGCACAAATCATGATAACGAGGAGGCCGAAGCTGACTGGGAAGACAGACTTAATCAGATCATGGAGTCGCGCGGGAGGCAGAGGAATTTAAGTTTTTTTGCCTTTACGGCTACCCCTAAGGGGAAAACACTCGAACTTTTTGGCTGTGTCGGAAGCTCTGGGAAACCAGAAGCATTTCACACTTATTCTATGCGGCAGGCAATTGAAGAAGGGTTTATCCTCGATATTCTTCAAAGGTACACAATGTATAAGACATGCTATCGTTTGGCGAAGAAGGCTAATGATGATCCAAATATGCCGAAAAAGAAAGCCACAAAGGTCCTCGCTAAATACATGACCATTCATCCATATAATATCGAGCAGAAAACGGAGGTTATTATTGAACATTTTCGTGAACATGTCCGGTCAAAATTAAACGGGCGTGCCAAGGCGATGGTTGTATCAAGTTCAAGGATTCAGGCTGTCCGATATATGCTTTCTTTTCAGAAGTATATCGCAGAAAATAAATATACGGATGTACGGCCGCTTGTCGCGTTTAGCGGAACCGTAAAGGATCCAGACTCCGGCCTTGAATATACCGAGCCGGGGATGAACATTGATGTTGTGACGGGCAAGAATATCTCTGAGTCCCAGTTGCCGGATAAATTTGATACGGGAGATTATCAGGTTCTTTTAGTAGCGAATAAGTACCAGACTGGTTTTGATCAACCGCTTCTTTGCGCCATGTATGTGGACAAACGGCTTGACGGTGTGCAGGCAGTACAGACGCTATCCCGTCTTAATAGAACCTACCCGGGAAAAGAAGCTCCATTTATTCTTGATTTTGTAAATGGTTCAGAAGACATTTATATGGCGTTTAAGCCCTATTATGACGCTACTGAACTCCAAGATATTTCCGACCCAAGCCATATAGAAAAAATCAAGCATGAATTGGATGCGATGCAGACATATCACTGGTCGGAAGTTGAGGCCTTCGCGCAGATATTTTATACGCCTATTCATAAACAGAATCCATCTGATCACGCCCGGATGGAGAAACACGTTCAGCCCGCAGTCGACAGATATAAAGCCTTAAATGAGATAAAGAAAGCGGCATTTTATGAAAAAATAACCGCATATGTCAGGTTTTATTCTTTTATCAGCCAAATTATTCCTTATGCGGACGCTGAGCTCGAGATGCTTTATAGTTTTGGCAGGGCGTTGATCCCACACCTTGATGACGACGATACTGTGCGGCCTCATCCGGAAAAAGAGGTTACTTTACAATACTATCGGCTCGAGAAAATTATGTCCGGCGCCATCGTTATGGATTCCGGCGAGCAGAGCTACGGGGTTAAGAGCCCGACGGCTGTTGGCACAAGTAAAGTCAAGGATGAAAACACGCCGCTTTCAGAGATTATTCAAGCGCTCAATGATAAATTTGGGACAAATTTTACCGAGGAAGACAGGTTGTTTTTCGAACAAATCAAAGAGAAGGCCTGCAAGGATGAGCGAATTATTCAGACTGCAAAGGCAAACACTTTAGATAAATTTAAACTGGGCATCAGGAAGATAATCGAATCTTTGATGATGCAGAGAATGTCGGAAAACGATGATATTGTAACGCGCTATATGGATGATGCTGAATTTCAGAAGGTGGTATTCCCCTTGTTAGCGCGGGATATTTATCGAGTAATTGCTGAAAAAGGCGAAATAAAGCTTGATTTGGAACGGAATGATGACTAATACTAGAGATGCTGTCCGGGGAAATTAGGTTTAAAATAAATTCATAGGAGGATATTGTGCCGGAAATCAATCTTTCTCAACCAGAAGCAGACGCTCTTGTCTCCATGGAAAAAATAAGGATTGATAATCAGGGGTGGAATTATCCCGGACTTGGAGGACGAATTAGCATACCTTTAGTTTCGCGCAATAAACGTGAGAACTTTATGCTTGATATTAGCCGTGGAAGAATAGATCTTGTAAAAGGAACTTATCAAAACAGAGCTCATCAAGTTGTTGTGCTTGTGCGTCTTGATTTTGGCGGTCAGCCGCATAGGAATCCTGATGGACAAGAAATCTCTTCTCCACATCTGCATGTTTATAGGGAAGGGTATGGCGACAAGTGGGCAGTTTCTGTTCCTCAGGATAAATTTCCTAACACAGGAGATTTGTGGCAACTTTTAGAAGATTTTATGCGATATTGCAATGTTGCTGAACCTCCAAATATTGAAAGGGGGCTATTTATATGATTCACGAAATTCAAGATTTACTTGACCAATATCTTCGTTGGCTGAAAGACAAAACAGTTTTACGGCAGATTAAAGATTGGGTTGAGATTACCACCCCATATATTGATCGTCACAATGATTATCTTCAAATATATGTTAAAAAGGATAGCAGCGAATTTGTTTTAACCGATGATGGTTATACTATTGGTGATTTGCGCCAATCTGGATGTGAGCTGGAAAGTAAAAAGCGCAAGGAATTACTCATGCTTACTCTCAATGGTTTTGGTGTTAATGTTGAGAATGATGCGTTAGTGATTCATGCTTCAGTAGATAATTTTTCTTTGCGCAAACACAACTTGGTTCAAGCTATGCTTGCGGTTAATGATCTTTTTTATTTATCTGTACCAATGGTAACAAGTCTTTTTCTTGAAGACGTTACTTCTTGGTTGAATGTGTATGATGTCCGATATACTCCCAGGGTTAAATTTACAGGGAAGACTGGTTATGATCATATGTTTGATTTTGTTATTCCAGCTTCAAGAAGATACCCGGAGCGTATTTTGCAAACAATTAATCGGCCAAATCGTAATACAGCGGAAAGATTTGCATTTTCATGGATAGATACAAAAGATGTCAGGCCTGCAAATTCTTTGGCATATGCCTTTTTAAATGATTCCGACCATACCCCTATTTCTACTGTTGTTGATGCCTTAAAAAATTATGGTGTTAAACCACTTTTATGGACTAAGCGAGAAGAATTTAAAGAGGAACTTGTCGCATAATGAATAACCATAACCGGGACAGGGGTTGAGCAGGTTGGTTCAGATATCCTTTAATTAGAGATTGATAACTGAGAATGTGAAACCGCGAGGGATAGAACGCCGGGGTGAAACCATTTCCAATGTGGGAAGGATACGGTACGGGACGCGGTACGCGCGGTGGGACGTACGCGCGGTACGGGACGTAGTTAACCTTATTAACTTAGTTCTAATAAGAAAAGCATGAAGAAAGACAGATTTAAAACTATATTTTTTATAACCCTTATCGCTTTAAACATGGCGGTGAGGGTTTTTTGCTATCCCGCCGATGTCCACGACCTCAGCGGCCCTAAATACTTCCCGGCTGTAAAAGAAGCAATTGCTGATGCTCAAGAATCGATAAAAGTGGTAATGTTTATCATCGAATTAGCGCAGGAGAAAAACAATTCCAAGGTTCAGCAATGGGCAAAACCGCGTATCGCCGGCAAATCATCAATGTTTTGAAAAAGCTGGAAAGCAAATATAAGCTGATTAAATTTAGTCCCTGCTACGCGAATGGTGGAGATCTAAACATTCTAAGATATGAAAAAGTTTCTCACAATTCAACAAGTAGCTGAAATATTTATCACTACAAGTGGGTGCATTATGATTTTATGCCGCATATTAAACTTGGCACCCGTGTGAGGTTTAAAGAGTCGGCTGTCGAGAAATGGGTAGCAAAAAGAGAAAGAAAAGGGAGGAGTCGCTACAAAAGAATACATTTTTGAATAAATTTTTAATAGCAAGGGAAAAAATGCGCGATACACATACTAAATTCTTGCAATATTTATAAAAATTGTTTAAACTTTAGTTGTAGATGGTAGAAGGAATGCAAAGGACTGAACTTTAATAACACAAAGATTGGAAAGAATTTTAAATTATGGATGGGATTTCTAAAGAACAAGCGATAGTATTTATTGACGGTAATAATTTATATAAAGGGTTAAGAGATTGTTATGGGATTGAGAGGTTGGATCTAGAACCGTTTTGCAAATATTTAATCCAAGATAGGCAATTGGCTGGGATAATTTATGCAGATGCCAATTTTATTCGCAGATTGGGATCAAATAATTATGATTGTCAACAACGGTATTTTTCTCATATACGAAAAATACAAAAATTAACATTTTGCAAGGGATATTTTAATGTAAGGACCAGGCCTCCCACAGAAAAACTTGCAGACGTTGCACTTGCTTCTTATATGGTTGATTTGTGTCACAGAGAAATGTTTGATATAGCGTATCTTGTGTCAGGAGACAATGATTTGAGCCCCGCTGTTGACATTGTAGTTAGAGAAGGGAAAAGAGTTTTTAATGTGTATTTTGATACTACTAAAAGAAATTCTTATGGATTGCGTCGACATTGTCAGGGCTATTTTAAAAACATAACTCAGACTATAGCTAAAAAATTTGAGTGGATACCTCCTGTAAAATAAAAACCGGGATCTTGCGATCCCGGAGACCTTATATCGAAATGATATAAGGTAGGTTGACTTGTATTGGGAATAAGTATACCTCAAAACAGAAAAAAAGTCAAATAAAAAATATTTCAACTAAAATATTTCAATTTATCCCTCTCTTTAAAGTATACCTTATTTTGTTGATATTGACAATACTGTATGGCTGTATATCGTGGTGTCCAAACAATCCCACCTAAAGCGAATAAATTAGGGAGATACGGGGGAGATACGGGACGTAGTTAACTTTCTTAACTTAGTTCTAATAAGAAAAGCATGAAGAAAGACAAATTTAAAACTATATTTTTTATGACCATTATAGCTTTAAACATGGCTGTGAGGGTTTTTTGTTTTCCCGCCGATGTCCATGACCTCAGCGGCCCTAAATACTTCCCTGCCGTAAAAGAAGCGATCAGCAAGGGGATTCGGGACGTTGATACAAACATGCAAAACCTAATTCCCAGCAAAAGGCCTGAAACAATTTTTTTATGGACGACGATTTATCCCGTTAGAGGACAGAGTTCTCTAACGGGATTTATTCGATGATTTTTTAGAATTTGATGTAACCATGGACGCGGACATTGTTACATGCCCGTATTGTGGAGTCGAGGTGTCCAAAAGTTTGTTTTTTGATGACGAGATTGAATGCCCGGCGTGCGGGAAAATTATTGAAAAATAGGGCGAGGAGGAGTTGCTATGGCCGACGGGGGATTTTTGGTTAAGTTTAACGGAAAAGAGGTTGCACGCTGTTTTGCAGTGGCATTTGACTATGATGAGTGGCAATATACAATTAATAATGTGGAAAAGCGAGAGCTGCCTCAAAACGTAAGAGATATCCGCGTTGAAATCGAAGAAGAGTGAAACGCAAAAATTAATATGATCAATATAGAGAAATAAATTAACCGCAGCCAAGAAGCGTATGAGACCTAATCGGTAAGAATCCGGTCTATGCAAAGGATAGCCACCAGCATAGGACTGAACATTGCAGTGATTCTGTTTGGAACGAGCGTGCGGTAGTCTACGTCAGGATTGTTGACGAAATCACCCGAAGGCATATCGCACGCAGGGAGCATAAGTGCTTGCAGGCAAAACCTATAAGAGCCCAAAGAAAGCCAAAAAACATATTGAGGCCTTGTGAGATTTGAATTTAAGCCTTCCTTTGATAGGTCTGTCAAAGGCTTCCACGGCAAAGAGAAAGAGGAGATAAAACAGACTGCTTTACAAGCAATAGATATACTCTCTCAGGACAGGTCAATTCATCAAGGCTTAGGTCTAAAACGTCTTAATAGTTAGTTTTAAATAGTCAGCCTTATTGGAAGAACCAGGGGGCTGGTTTCCGAATAGTTTCAGTTCGGAAGCCAGCCCTTTTTTTATTGTTCTTACGTGCTAGAAAAATTTTTTCTTTAGGGGGTTAGGAAAAAAATGGAACCGTTTCTATTTTTCATAGGCGGGTAGATGCTTGAATTAAAGCAGGAGAACAGCATAATAAGCCTTGTATTATAGCCTTAATTGCTATATTATATCCTTGCATATTAGCCATATATAGAAGGGATTGCTATGAAAAGAGACCTGGAAAGAGAGTTATTTAGATGGAAAGAACACAAAGATAGACTGCCCTTACTATTGCGAGGAGCACGGCAAGTAGGTAAAAGTTATATTGTAGAAGGGTTTGGCAAAAAGGCATTTAAAAATCTAGTTGTCGTCAACTTCGAATTCAGGCCTGAACTCAAGCAATGTTTTACTACGCTTGATCCTATTGAGATTATTAATAAGTTGCAGCTTCTTATGGGTGTTACCATAGAAGCAGAGACAACATTGCTTTTTCTTGATGAGATACAGGAATGTCCCAATGCGATAATGGCCCTGCGGTATTTCAAGGAAAAGTATAATCGGCTTGCTGTTATCGGGGCAGGTTCATTGATGGAATTCACCCTTAATAGTCCGGATTTCAGAATGCCGGTAGGAAGGATTCAGTTTATATATCTCGAACCCTTGTCATTCGGTGAGTTCTTAACGGCATCCGGGAACGAGCGGTTGCGGCACTATCTGCAGGGAATAGGATTAAACAGTACATTTGATGATGTGGTACATCAGAAGCTGATGGATCTGTTGCGGATATACCTTATTGTGGGAGGTATGCCGGCGGTAGTCAAAGAGTATCTTGAGAATAGAAACTTCTTAAATTGTCGGCGAATCCAAAATTCTCTGCTGCAAACATACCGTAGCGATTTTGGGAAATATGCGAAAACTTCTGAACACAAATATTTGCAAAAGGTATTCGATGAAGCTCCACGGCTTGTTGGCAGCCGCGTTAAGTATTCAAATATCGATTCTGCCAGCAAGTCAAGGGATATTAAGCAAGCTCTCAACCTTTTGAAATTAGCGGGTATCATTCATCCGGTATACGCTACTGCCGCTTCAGGGCTTCCTTTGGGAGCACAAGCTAATGAAACGAAATTCAAATTAAACTTCCTTGATGTAGGCCTAATGCAGAATGCCTGCGGCCTGCAAACCGAACTTACCTTAACGAATGATTTTATTCAGATTAACGCCGGAGCCGTAACAGAACAACTTATTGGCCAGGAACTGAGGGCTTATTTTGACAGCTATTTAGAGCACAATCTCTTTTTCTGGGCGCGTGATAAAAAAAGCAGTTCAGCTGAAGTTGATTATGTTGTTGTGGTAGATTCTCTGATCCTGCCGGTGGAAGTTAAGGCAGGTAAAACCGGCACGCTTAAATCGCTGAAACTTTTTATCGAAGAAAAGGATGTATCGTTTGGTATACGCTTTTCGCAGGAGAAACTATCCTTGTATGATAAGGTATTAACACTGCCGCTGTACATGGCAGAGCAGATGAGAAAATTGGCTCAGGAAGCGAACGTGAAGTCGACGATATGAGGTTAACCCGTTACGCTTGCTATCTCATTGCTCAAAACGGTGACCCCAGAAAAGAACAAATCGCCTTTGCCCAAAGCTATTTTGCCATCCAAACCCGCAAGTAGGAATTATACGACGCTTGAGATGAAGAAAAAACTGGCTGTCCCAGAGAGCCGGCCGCTGGCCGATTTTTTGCCGACCATTACCATCAAAGCCAAAGATCTGGCTGCCGAAATTACGAGTTTTAATACGAAAAAGAACGATCTGCGCGGTGAACCGGCGATTACCAATGAGCATGTCAAGAATAACAAAGACGTCCGGGATCTGCTGGGAAAAAGCGGCATTAAACCCGAAGCGCTGCCTCCGGAAGAAGATATTAAAAAGCTGCAGAGGCGGATTAATTCGGAAGGCAAAAAAATCGCAAAAGATACAAAAAACAAGTCATAAGGATAGCAAAAGGCAGTTAGCGAACAGCAAAAACCGAGCAGCAGCGGAAAGAAAAACCATGATCAATCTTGTATTTATCCACGGCATAAATTATCAAACCACCGGATACAGCAACTGGCTATTTCAGAATATTCTTTGCCAATACGGGAAGATTTTACGGCAAAAAGGCATTGCCGCGAACGAGATTGAGCAGAAAAAAGCGCAGTTTGTGCAAAAAGAAATACTCTGGGCATATACGTTAGGAGCAGGATTTGTGCATCAAACAGCGTTAATCTGTGTTTATCGAGCGAATGTATTTCATGAGCGGGCGGTTAATTAGAAATGAAAAAGTGTTTACGAATCTTCCTGTTTGTTCTTATACTGTTAATGCTGTCCGCAAAGGCATTCTGTTTCCCCGCAGAAGTGCAGGATATCAGCGGTTCCAAATATTTTCCCGCAGTGAAAGAGGCAATTGCAAATGCTCAAGAATCTGTAAAATGGGTTGAGTTTAAGAAGAACTCAGTATAGGTCTTTATTGCTTAAGTGGCTAAAAGTACCGTTAAGTGGCATTTATTGCTTGCAAATAATACACTAAAATGGTATATTATTAAACATGAAGCGTAAAATTGAAAAAAAACTTATTACATGGAAAAATTCCGCTCAACGAAAACCGCTGATTTTACGTGGTGCGCGGCAGGTTGGTAAGACGTTTTCACTCAAAGAATTCGGGCAAAAGGAATTCAGAAATTGTCATTATTTTAATTTCGAAGAAGATGAGCGGATTTCGCGGATATTCGAAAAAGACCTTAAGCCGCAGCGCATCATCGATGAACTGCGGTTTTACCGAAACAGCAATATCGATCCTGGGCAGGACATTGTCATTTTCGACGAGATTCAACGCTGCGGCCGCGCACTGACAAGTTTAAAATATTTTTACGAAGAAATGCCCCATTGTGCAATATGCGCCGCAGGGTCGCTTCTTGGTGTCACATTGAATGTCGAGCCTTTTCCTGTTGGTAAAATCGAATTCCTCGACCTGCATCCGCTGGATTTCGAGGAATTTCTGGAAGGGACAGGAGAGGAGGAGCTTTTCGGGCTCCTGCAGAATCGGAATCTTCATGAGCCCTATCCGGCACTTGCGCATGACCGGTTGTGGGAACAGTGGAAGCGGTATCTTGTCACAGGAGGATTGCCGTCCGTTGTGCTTGCCTATGCGAATGACCGAACCAATCTGTTTGAAACAATGATCCGGGTACGGAAAATCCAACGCGATCTTTTCAGCGCATACCTTGCGGATATTGCAAAACACAGCGGAAAAACCAATGCGATCCACATCGAACGGTTGTGGCGCAATATCCCGGCGCAGCTTGCCCGGAACATAGATGGTTCGGCCCCGAAGTTCAGGTTTAAAGATGCGGTCCCGGGTATGCGTGATTTTGAAAGGCTGAGCGGCCCGATTGACTGGCTTACAAATGCCGGGCTTATTCTTAAAACCTTTATAGTAGATACGGCGGCGGTACCGCTTTCCGCATACGCTTGCGAAAACAATTTCAAGCTCTATATGTTTGATATTGGAATGCTGGGCGCAATCAGCGATATTCAACCGGCGACGATATTGCAGTACGGTTTCGGAAGTTATCAGGGATATGTTGCTGAAAACTTTGTGGCCCAGGAATTGACAGCGTCAAGGGCGGCAAATCTGTATTGCTGGATGGGGAAAACAGCTGAGGTTGAATTTCTACTTTCAACCGGCCTCGGTATCGTTCCCCTGGAAGTCAAATCGGGAAGAGTGACGCACTCGAAAAGCCTTGGTGTTTTTGAAGCACGGTATCATCCGGAACGGTCGTACATATTGTCTGCGCGTAATAGCGAATGTAAAGGAAAACGCTGTTTGGCGCCGATTTATGCGGTGGGAACGGTTGAACGGGACTTGGCAAATTGCGCCCCGAAATTATGACCCCCGCATGTATGCAGGATTTTGCGGCAAAGCAGGGGCTTGTTTTATAGGCATTAAGGGAGTTGAATGTTGACCTAGAAAATTGCTACGGGATCAAGAAGCTTCAGACGCAGTTCGATTTCTCCCAGAAAAAGGCTTACGCCATCTATGCCGCCAATGGCGCGATGAAGTCTTCCCTGGCACAGGCCTTCAAGGACGCAGCTGACGCGACGGCGTCCAAGGATCGGATATTCCCAGATCGAGTGTGTAATAGAAAAATCACCGATGAGAACGGTCTTGATTTGCCTAAGGAAAGCGTCTCTGTCATTCGCCCCTATGACGGACGAAGATATCGGCCACACGGAGAAAACTTCGACTCTGCTCGTGGACAGTAAGCTGCGAAAGGAATACGAGGAACTTCACATAGAGATCGACAAATCCAAGGAAATATTCCTGAATGCTCTAAAGAAGCAATTTAAAAGGGCGAGTGCGTCATCATTTACAGTTGGAAAGCGGAAGATTAAACTATAACACATATTAAATAGGAAAGATTTTTATGACAAAGAATTATAAAAATATACTAATATTCGGCCACAGTAATATCGGAGATGTCTGTTATGACCTTGCTGTAGTATATCCTTTGCGCAGGGCATATCCTGATGCGCGGATCAGCTTTGTAACCTCAAAAAAATCCTCTCGGTTAGGAATAGTTGTTTCAGGCGTTGACGAGCTTATAATCTTTGATAAGCACGGCGAAGATAAAGGGATCACAGGGTATTTGCGTTTTATAAGAAAGATACGCTCTTGTAAATTTGACTTAGGCATCATACTCAGAGACATGCAGATGTATTATTTCTTCAATATCCCTGCAATAGTAAAGCTTAAAAAAAGCGATGTTCGTGACAATACATACCATGTTGCTCAAAAGTACATGCGGCTTCTGTCAAAACTGGGAATCGAGGCAAAAGAACCGAAGTATGAATTTAAGTTTTCTGATAAGCAGATAAATTACATAAAGCAGCTTTTTTTGACACATAAAGTGACTAAAGATACCTTTAAAGTCGGCATTATGCCGCTGGCAGGATGGGCGCTTAAATGCTGGCCTGTCGAACACTGGAACACTTTGATAGATAAATTAAGCGAGGAATTCAAAGCAAAGATCTTCCTTATCGGCAAGACAGGCTCAATCGAGTGGGAAAAGCAATTCAAACAAAAAATATCTTCGAAAGCAGTAACACTTATTGATAATAGTTCAATAGATGAATCTTCCGTACTTATACATAACATGGATTTATTCATCGGCCCGGATACAAGCTTCCTTCATCTGGCCAGCTGCATGAGAATACCCACGGTCGGTTTATACGGGGCTACAGACAGTGAGTTTATTTACCCTTTCTTTCACAAAGAGTATATCACCAATTCCCGGGGAGAGCTGGAATGTATGCCCTGCTATCCGGGGACAAACGGCGGCAGCTGTAAATCAAAGGGGCCGGGGCCTTGCATGGAAAAGATTACGCCGGAAGAGGTAATGGAAAAAATCAAACAGGTGTTAAAAAAATGATATGATTATTAAAAGAATTAGGCATCGCTATGAAATTCAAATCCAAACCGAAGATTTTCCGGATCAATGATGTTTGGCAAAAAGAATGGGTGGTACATGTAGATTTTTGAGACTTTTGACCGCAAGTCCAGCGGCAGAATGCCTCATGCAAACAAAAAAATTTGCAGACAGATTTACGGGAATATTATATACTATGTAAAGGTAATACAGGTTGCAAATTCCGATACCCAATAAGCAAAAAATTTGCGTATTGCGATTTTGCTTCAATTCATCACAAAGTTTACAAAAGAACATAACAACAGCTGCTTTAACCGGAAATAATACGCGAATGATAAATAGGGAAAAGATAAATCAGGGCGGCCGGATTTTGTCCTGGGCGATGTACGATATGGCAAATCAGTTTTTTGCCTTAAATATCGTTTCCTTGTATTTTGTCCGCTGGCTGACCATAGAAAAAAAAGCGCCGGAATTGCTCTACAGTCTTGCCTTCGGCATCTCCACGTTTTTTATCGCCCTGCTGGCGCCGATATTGGGGACGGTCGCGGATATGCACGGGAAACACAGTCCGTTTCTTATATTTTTTACGTTGTTATGTATTGTTTTTACGATGCTTCTGGCCTTGACGAACAGTGTGCTGACGGCATTGCTCTTTTTCGCGATCGCGAATATCGGCTGCCAGGAAGCAGTTATTTTTTATAATTCTCTGATGCTTACGATCAGCCGTAAGGAAAATCGGGGGCTGATTTCCGGGCTGGGGAAGATGTTCGGGTATCTCGGCGCGATTATCGCCCTGCTGGTTACAAAGCCGGTTATTGCGGCAAAAGGATATGGAGCGATTTTTTTGCTTAGCGGCGGGCTGTTTTTTATTTTTGCCCTGCCCTGCATGATCTTTATAAAGGACGCGCATGTACCGGAACGCCGGCCGCAAGCGGCGCCGCTTGACGGCGGGGAAATCGTGCGGATATTCAAGCGCCTGAAAACAACGTTATTCACGGACGATTGTTATTGCGGATTACGCGAATTTCTGAAAGCGGCGTTTTTGGGCTTATGCGTTATTCAGGCAATTATGTTGTTTATGTCTGTTTACGCGACAAAGGCGTTTGGTCTGAACGATGCGCAGATTATTAATTTTATCGCTTTTTCCACCTTGTTCGCGGTAATCGGCAGCTTGGGGTCGGGAATCCTTAGTGACCGTATAGGTTATAAGCGCGCGATGATGATTGTTTTTTTGTTATGGATGGTTTGTCTTGTTGCCAGCGCCCTGGTTGTGCCGCCGTTTCATCTGATTGTCGGCGCCTTAGCCGGTGTCAGCCTGGGAGCTACATGGGTTGTCGCCCGCGCGCTGGTTATGAATATTGTGCCGCGGGATAAGACCGGAGAGGCGTTCGGTTTGTTTAATTTTGTCGGGTATCTCTCGGGGATAATCGGCCCGATTCTGTGGGGGGTGTTGTTGATTATTCTGCAGCCTTTCGGCATGCTCGGACAGAGGCTGGTTTTGCTTTGTTTTCTGCCGTTTTTTCTTATCGGTTATTTATATTTGATGCGGGTCCCGGAACCGGATGTGTATTGAGAATTGAATATTATGTGCAGGATTTGTTTCCAAATAATTAATAGAAACCTTTTTAACCGGAAGAAACTGTTATGTCTGTAAAAAAGATTCTTTCATGCCCTGCGGATGAATATTTGCTGCGGTCGAAATCCGTGGCTGTAGACATTAATGACCCGATGTTAGCCGCCCTGATAGAGGATCTTCAGGATACCCTGCGCGCTACAGCGCACGGCGTCGGGCTTGCCGCGCCGCAGATCGGCGTATTAAAACGTGTTTTTGTGCTCAAGAGAGGGTATATTAAAAATGATTTGGAAGAAGGCGGGATATTATCCCGGCAGGCCGAGGACATAATTGCCTTTGTTAATCCGAAAATTATTTCCGGCAAAGGGCTTGTCCGCGAACAGGAAGGGTGTTTGAGCGTGCCGGGAGCTTTTGTCGATATCGAAAGGATAAAGGCCGTAAAGCTGCGCGCTTTGGATGAAAAGGGAAGGCAATTTAATGAGCGGTTTAAGGGCCTGGCGGCACGGGCAATCCAGCAGGAAATAGATCACTTGAACGGAGTTTTGATTGTTGACCATCTAAAAAAAGAAAAATCATGAAACAGGAATACGATTTTAAACAGATATTTGCCGATTATAAAAATAAGATTTACCGCCTTGCCGTATGAAAAGATTAAAGTCTTTCTTTTGGGAAAAAGGCCGGAAAATTCTCGAAAATCTTTGCGCTTGAATTAGAAATGGGTTATTATATAGTAACAATATATGCTTAGAGTAAACAAATACACAATGTCGTTATGCAATAATTGTTAAAAAGGAGGTAGTAATATGGAACAGCGCCGAAAGTTTATTCGTTTGGCAGTTGATGCCACGGTAAGTTATAAACTGCAGGATAGCGGTAATTCTCCTGCTGTGGCGGAGTTGCAGGACATCAGTATTTCCGGGGTAAGAATGGTCGGCGATAAGCCGTTGGTAAAGGGGGCGCTTTTGGATATAGTTTTACGGATTCCCGGGCTAAAAGAAGAGATAAAAGTAAAAGGCGTATTAAAATGGCAGCGTAACCTGGGCATGCAGATATACGATACCGGTGTCGAATTTACGCAGATAGATGATAGCGGCAAGGCCCTGATTGTGGAGTTTATAAAAGGCAATGTCGGGATGGTTGAAGACCGCCGGGAATTTGTGCGTTGTAAACTGAATGCGGTTATCGGGTACCGTTTATATGATGACTTGTCCTCGGAAGTTAAATACTGCGAGAGCGTTGATGTCAGCGCTTCCGGACTAAAGCTTGTAATAAAAGAAGAAATGGAGAAGGGGACTAAGTTGCGGGTTTCTTTCAAGCTGCCGGATGAAGACGGAGAGATTATTGCCTTGTGTACGATAGTGGCCTGGTCTCAGGCAAAAACGGATGGTGCGCATGAAGCGGGGATAGAGTTTTTAGAAATTTCTCCGGAGGATCAAATAAAAGTCGGTAAGTACGTAAAGAGAAATTTCGGGATCATGGATTAGCTCGCCGTACATGTTGAGTACGGAGCAAGGAGTAATGTGGTTACGAAAATCGCGTTTATTGCGGCAATTGTTTTGCCGCTCTGGAATATTCCCCTTATCGTAAGAATCGTGCGCAGGAAATCTTCTCAGGATATAAGTCTGTTGTGGGCTTTTGGGGTGTGGGGATGTTTACTGCTTATGTTTCCGGCGGCATTAAAATCAACGGATATTGTCTGGAAGGCTTTTAATATTTCGAACCTGATTTTATTCAGCGCCGTGGTTTTTACCGCGGTTTTATTTCGCAGCCGGAAAAAGTGAATTAAGTGATAGGACTTTGTTAAAAATGGATAAATTATTTATGGAATTTAAGGAAGTGCTTTGCGCAAGAGCCAGCGTCAGAGAGTACGCAGATGAAAAGATAAGCCGGGAGGTTTTGGAACGGCTTGTTGACGCCGGGCGCCGTGCTCCGTCGGCGCGGGCGGTTGAACCTTGGGAGTTTGTGGCTGTTACGGATAAGGAAATACTGCGGCAATTGGCGGGGTTGGCGGCAAACGGCGCTTTTGTTGCCGCGGCTGCCGCGGCAATCGTTGTTTTTTGCCGGGAAACAAAGTACTATCTTGAAGACGGCTGCGCGGCAACGGAGAATATCCTGCTGGCGGCAACGTCCGCCGGGCTTGGCGCGTGCTGGATTGCCGGGGATAAAAAAGAATACGCGCAGAAAGTAACTGCGTTGCTCGGTGCGCCGGCGGGTATGAAATTAATAAGTATTATTTCTGTCGGTGTTCCTGTTCAGAACATAAAACAGGTTAAACGCCGCAGCCTGGAACAGGTATTTCATTGGGAAATATTTTAACCAATGAGCACATGGCGTATAGAGCAAAGCGCGGATAAGCCATAGTGCGAATTGCGAAAAGGAGAAACTTGTGCAAGAAAATCCGTTTCCGGACTATCGGGTAATAAATAATTTCCTGCTTAGCGTAATTGTTGTTGTGCTCATTATCATTCTGTGCGCGATTTCAAAGATGCAGAATCGCGACAGGTATTCTTTTACCGTGTATAACCAGGCCAATGAGGTATATGTTTTTGATAAATATACAGGGAAGCTTTTTATCACCTCCCCGGAAATAATCGGGGATTATTCCGATGAGATGTGGGCGGAGCTTAATCCGACGGCTAAAGGCAAGACGATGTCTTTTAAAGAGTTTCTTTTCAATAAAGCAAACCGTGAATTGAGAAAGCGGTTTGTGGAAGAGAAACGGCAGATGGAGATGCCGCAGCAGAATGCCGAAAACGGGAAAGAACAAATTCTAAATAATAAATAACAGAACGGCATTTTCGCCAGCTTGTCCACCGAGTCTTGTGGCGGAACTGCCAACGCTGTGGTGGCGGAAATTTCCGCCGCTGGGAAACAGCGGCGAGACCTCGCCCGCCAAAATATGGCGAGGCGGGCGCAGACGGCCTAAAAATAAAGGAAGGACTCCGACTCGTAAGAAGCGAGAAAGTTTTCTTTGATAATTTTCTCGCACTCCTCGGAGTTAATTCGCACAGTAACTTCTGTTCGCTTGCGCTCCATAAGTTACGTGCTCATTAAGGGGATGATATGGCAAGTTGGGACGGTTGGATAAAAATATTGATTGTTATTTGGACATTGGTAGGCGTGGGGCTTTCTTGTTACCTGGTTGCGTTTCCGGTTTTTATGAAGAAGAACATCGCTGCAATTTTGGATGTGCTGCAGCGGATTTTACAAGAGTTGGAAAAATGAAGAAACAGGAGGGGCGTAATGAAGGGGCAATTATTATGTTTTGTGTTTAGTATTTTTTTGACAGGGATGGTTTATCCGGCGATCTTAAAAGCCGGGGAAAATACGATTGTTGTTTTGGAAACAAGTCAGGGAATCATCGAGTTGAAATTAATGCCGGATATCGCTCCTAAGGCCTGTGAGAATTTTAAGGCTTTGGTAGAAAAGGGGTATTACGACGGTATTATTTTTCATCGTGTTATAAAGGAATTTATGCTTCAATGCGGTGACCCGGCCGGTACCGGCATGGGAGGCAACTCGATATGGGGCAAGCCGTTTGAAGATGAGGTTCGTTCTGATGTGCGCTTTGACCGGAAAGGGCTCTTGGCCATGGCCAATGCCGGGCCGGGAACGAATGGCAGCCAGTTTTTCATAACGACGGTGCCGACGCCGTGGCTGAACATGAAGCATACAATTTTCGGTGAGGTTGTAGCCGGATATGACACGGTAAGAAAAATAGAAAACACGAAGACAGACGCCACTAACCGGCCTCTTGCCGAACAAAAGATTATCAAGGCGTATATAAAGTAAACGGATAGCGGATAGTATATAGTGCTAATGGATATAGGCAGCAAAAGGTTGTTTATTTTTGATCTGGACGGAACGCTGGTTGACGCGTATACGGCTATCTTTCGAAGCTTGAATTTTACGCGCAAAAAATTCGGTTATGCTCCGGTGGCGTTTGAAACGGCAAAGAATAACGTGGGCAACGGCGATAAGAATTTCATCGCCGTGTTTTTCCCGCTGCCTGAAGTGGATAAGGCCTTGGCTGTTTACCGTAAGCATCATCAGAGCGCGTTGCCGCGGTATGTGCGGATAAAGCCTTTTGCCCGGGGGCTGTTGTCATTGCTTAGAAAAAAAGGCAAGCTTATGGCGATTGCCTCAAATCGTCCGGCGGCGTATACGGATATTATTGTCCGCAGTTTAAAGATAAAACATTATTTTGATTATATCGTGTGCGCGGACGAGATAAAAAGCCTTAAGCCGCATCCAAAGATATTGCGCGAGGTGCTCAAAATGGCAAAGTTGAAAAAGAAACAGGCTGTTTTTATCGGAGACATGAATATTGATATGGAGACGGCGAAAAGGGCAGCTATGGATGCCGTATTTGTGGTCGGCGGCTCGAGTTCTGTGGAAGATGTCGAACATTATAAAAATAAGAAAACCGCGCAGGCGCTTAAAGATATTAAGGGTTTTCTTATCTCGGGGAAGGACGACTTATGCGCATTGTAAGGGTATTGCACGAAAAAAAACCGCACTGGGGAATTCTTGAATCGGAAAAGATTTGCCTGCTTAAGGAACCGCCGTTTAAGGCCGTGCGGCGCAGCCGTAACTATATCCCAATACCTAAAGCATGCCTGCTTGCGCCTTCTCTTCCGTCAAAGATTATTTTTGTCGGGCTTAATTATCGGAACCATGCCCGCGAGCTGGGGATGAAGGTTCCCAAAGAACCGGTTATATTTTTAAAGCCGACAACCACCTTGTTGGCTCCGGGTGCGGATATTGTTTTTCCGCCACAGGTAAGACGCCTGGATTATGAGGCAGAGCTTGCCGTAGTGATTAAATGCCGGGCAAAAAACGTTTCTGAGGATAGGGTGCAGGAATATATTCTGGGGTATACCTGCTGTAATGATGTGACTGCCCGCGATTTGCAGAAAAAAGACGGGCAGTGGACGCGGGCTAAATCCTTTGACACGTTTTGCCCGCTTGGCCCCTGGATAGAAACAAATCTTAACCCTGCGGATTTGACCATCTGTTCGTATCTGAACAATAAGCTGCGCCAGAAATCTTCCACGCGGAATCTTATTTTCTCCGTGCCGCGGCTTGTTTCGTTTATATCCCGCGTGATGACCTTGCTGCCGGGAGATGTTATTTCCACGGGCACGCCGCCGGGCGTAGGGAGTATGAAGCCCCATGATCGTATAGATGTGGCTATCGAGGGTATCGGGCACTTGCGCAATTGTGTGGTTAAGTTTTGACAATACCGGGGGCTCGGTAAGGAGGTAAAAATGTTTAAAAGGATAGGCATAGGTATTCTGGTAATTTTATTGGTTTTGTTCATTATTTTTGCCGCGGCTAAAAATATTATTGTTAAAACGGCGATAACCGCCGGGGTGAAAACCATAACCGGCTTGCGGCTGGATATTGAGAGCATGAATATCGGCGTGCTGAAAACCCTGGTGGGTATTAAAGGATTAAAATTATATAATCCGCCGCAATTTGAAGATGCGCTGATGGTTGATTTGCCGGAAATTTATGTTGATTACGACCTGAAGGCGTTTTTTGATAAAAAAATACATCTTGAAGAAGTGCGTTTGGACCTGAAGGAATTTATTGTCGTAAAAAATAAAGACGGGGTGCTTAACCTGGATTCCCTGAAGGCAGTGCAGACAGCGCATCAGCCGCAGCAACAACAGGCACGGAAATCACCGCTGCCGGCGGAGAAAAAGGAAAAGATGCCGGAGATGAAGATCGATAAGCTTAGGCTGAAGATCGGCAAAGTGGTATTTAAGGATTATTCGAAAGGCGCAGCGCCGGAGGTAAAAGAGTTTAATGTGAATATTGATGAGTCATTCGAAAATATTACGGACCCGCAGGCACTAATACGGATCATCCTGGTCAAGGCGCTGTCGAATAAGGATCTCTTGAAATTGCTTAATTTTGACCTCGGTTCCATAGCCAACGGCTTAACCGGCACGGTAAAAGACGCGGGAACGATTATCCAGGATATCACCGGTAATACCTTGGATTTAGGCAAAGGTGTGGGGGCAACCGCGGTTAATGCTGCATCTCAAGGGCTTAAAAAAACAACGGATAAGATTAAAAAATTATTTCCGCTGAATTAGCAAGTTGGACGAGCCGCTTTTTGGTTCTGGCTCGGCCAGCTTGGGAGGATACGCTATGATCTCAAGGCTTATCAAATTCATAACCGCGGATATCTGGCGGATTCGTCTGCGTACCCTTTCCCGCCGGAAGTCTTTGTTGATTAAGCCGTTGATGATTCTTGTCCTTGCCTTTCGTAGTTTTGATGAAGATAAGTGCCAGTTGCGCGCTTCGGCGCTGACCTTTTTTTCCCTACTGTCGATTGTTCCGGTTATGGCCATGGTCTTTGGCATTGCCAAGGGATTCGGCCTGGAACAGATGCTGCAAAATGTCCTCGTGCAACGCCTGGCGGGGCAGGAAGAGGTTCTTACGCAAATTATTGCGTTTTCGCATTCGCTTCTGGAAAATACCAAGGGCGGCATGGTTGCCGGCATCGGCGTTGCCGTGCTTTTCTGGACGGTAATTAAGGTCCTGGGGAATATCGAACAGTCGTTTAATGACATCTGGGGCATCAAAAAATCGCGTACTATGGCGCGTAAATTCAGCGATTATCTTTCCATCATGCTGATTTGTCCGGTATTGTTTATTATTGCCGGCAGCGCTACGGCGCTTATTGCCGGCCAGGTAAAACTGGTGATGGAAAGGGTGGCCTTACTGGGGGCGCTGAGCCCGCTGATTTTGCTGTTGTTAAAGCTTTTGCCGTTTGCCGTTATCTGGATACTGTTTTCTTTTCTTTATGTCTTTTTGCCGAATGGAAAGGTTTATTTAAAATCCGGGATTGTCGGCGGTATTATCGCCGGGACATTGTACCAGATAGTGCAGTGGATGTATTTTACGTTTCAGGTCGGCGTGGCAAAATACAATGCGATCTACGGCAGCTTTGCCGCGCTGCCCCTGTTTCTTGTCTGGCTACAGATAAGCTGGCTGATCGTATTGTTCGGCGCGGAAATATCCTTTGCCCGCCAGAACGTAGAGACGTATGAGTTCGAGCCGGATTGCCTGCGTGTCAGTCATTATTTTAAAACGCTTTTGACGCTGCGCATTGTGCACGCGATTTTTGCGAATTTCTGCCAAGGCCGGAAACCCTGGACGGCGACAATGCTTTCGCACGAACTGGAAATTCCTATTCGCCTTGTGCGCCAGATACTTTTTGAGCTTGTGGAATCCGGTATATTGGGTGAGACTAAAGAGGAAGAAAAAATCGGGGTGGGGTATCAACCGGCGCGCTGCATAGAGGATATAACCATACAGGATATTATCGACAGCCTTGAACGCAAGGGCGTGGAGACGATACCGGTGCGCAAATCCGAGGCCTTAGACAAGATTGCCGCTTCGTTAGAGCAGTTCAGGAATAGCGCGGCAAAATCAGCGGCAAATATGCGTATAGACGAGATATGATTTTTTTGCCGGAATCATTATATTTATTATTATCAGATGATTGGAAAACATAAAAATCCAGAAGCTAAACTGCTCAGGCTGCAGAAGATGTTTAAAGCCATGGGCAGTGTACTTATTGCCTATTCCGGCGGGGTGGACAGTTCGTTTTTGCTTAAGGCTGCCGCGGATGTGCTCGGTAAAAGCGTGCTTGCGGTTACGGCAACGTCTGCCACCTATCCCGAACGGGAAAAAAAACAGGCGCAGATGCTTGCCGCGCGTTTAGAAGTAAACCATATCACAATTGTTTCCGAAGAGCTTTCCTGCCGCGGATTTGCCGAAAACACGAAAGAACGCTGCTATTGGTGTAAAAAAGAGCTGTTTACAAAACTTTCTCAGCTGGCAAAGAAATATAAATTACGCCATATCGTTGACGGCGCGACCTATGATGATATCAATGATTACCGGCCGGGGATGCGGGCAGCGCAGGAGATGGGGGTACACAGTCCGCTTAAGGACCTGAAATTCCGCAAGGAGGATATCCGCTGTCTTTCTAAACAATTAGGCCTTCCGACATGGGATAAGCCTTCTTGCGCGTGCTTGGCCAGCCGCTTTCCTTACGGTATAAGAATAACCAGAGATAGCCTGGCGATGGTTGAGAAGGCGGAAGATATGGTGCGCCGCCTGGGCATAAAGCAGGTAAGAGTCAGGCATCACGGGACAATCGCCAAGATAGAAGTCGTGCCGGAAGACATCGGTTTACTGGTTTCGCGTAGAATACGGAAGAAACTGATATCCGGGCTAAAAGATATCGGGTATGTATATGTCACGCTTGATATGGAAGGGTATAGGACCGGAAGCATGAATGAAGTGCTGTCCAAAGGAAAGTAGGTATGGCAATAAAAATTCTGCTTATTGAGGATAATCCGGATGATGTGGTGATTACGCGCCGCGCGCTTAATAAAGAGGCGTATGAACTGGAATGGGAGGGAGATCCTCGCGAGGCCTGGGAAAAGATTTCCGCTAACAGCTATGATTTAGTGATCAGTGACTATAACCTGCCGGGAACGACTGCCCTGGAGATATTGAGAAAGACAAAAGAGCAGGGTAAGGATATCCCGTTCATTATTGTTACTTCACAGGGCTCGGAAAAAATCGCCGTGGAATTGATGCGGCAGGGAGCATACGATTATGTGTCCAAGGATGACGTGTACGCGGAAGTTATTCCGGGTATCGTTAAACGGGTGCTGGAAAGGCGATCTACTCTTCTGGCAAAACAGAAGGCGGAAGAAGAACTGAAGCAGGCCTATGAAAAACTTAAAACCGCGCAGGAAGAGCTTGTCCGGTCGGCAAAGATGAAGGTGGTCGGCGGCTTGGCCAGCGGCGTGGCGCATGAGGTCAAAAACCCGCTGGCAATAATTCTTCAGGGCATAGATTACCTTGAGAAAAAAATAAGCGGCGGCGATGAAAACGTAAGTCTCACGCTGCGGTACATGAAAGACGCGGTTATGAGAGCGGATAATATCGTTAAAGGCCTGCTTGATTTTTCCAGTATTACGGAACTAAAGATGTCCGGCCAGGATCTTAATCAGCTGGTTAAAGATGCGTTGCTGCTGCTCAAGCATGAATTCGATAAGCGTACGATTGCCGTCGTAACGCAGTTGGAAGAGGGAGTTATGCCGGTGGTTATGGACCGGAACAAAATGAAACAGGTGCTGGTGAATCTGATGCTTAACGCGTTATATGCCATGGGGGAAGACGGGATATTGAAAATAAGGACATATACGCAGAAATGCGTTTCCGGGCAAGTGCCTTTTAGCGCGGGAGAAAAAGCCGCGGTGATAGAAATAGAAGATACGGGGAAAGGAATCCCGGAAGAATCGTTATCTAAGATTTTCGACCCGTTTTTTACTACACGCCGGGCGATAGGCGGTACGGGGATAGGATTGTCGATGGTGCAGAGCGTAATTAATATGCATAATGGAAATATAGAAATCACTAATAAAAGCCCCTCTCAGGGGCAGGGGGTGCGCGCGCGCGTGATGTTAAAATTAGCCTAAGGCATTATATTCTTGACGGAGGGAAATCCTCCGGTTTTAAAGATGAAGGCGCATAAGGGCGTTTCCGCGGCAGTACGGAGAAAATGCGCGGGACTTGCTTTTAGCCGGTGTCTGTGTGGCCGCCATAAAAGAAGGAGGTAGTTATGCAGTCAATGGTGGATACAATTTACGGGTATGTGTTGACCTATGGGATTAATATTATTGCCGCGCTGCTGATTTTTATTATCGGTAAATGGCTTTCCCATATGGCGGTAGGCTTTGTTGAACAGGTTATGCTTAAGGCTAATATGGAAAAGACGTTGACGTCTTTTACGCGGCACATTGTTTATGCCGGTTTGATTACGTTTGTGTTTATCGCCGCGCTTAACCGTTTGGGAATACAGACGACCTCGTTTATAGCGATTATCGGTGCTGCGGGTTTGGCGGTCGGCCTGGCACTGCAGGGGTCTTTATCCAATTTTGCCGCCGGCGTTATGCTTATTATCGTTAAACCGTTTAAGGTCGGTGATTTTATCGAGGCTGCCGGAGCAATGGGTACCGTACGGGAGATCCAGATTTTCAACACGTTACTGGATGCGCCGGATAACCGCCGCATTGTTGTGCCGAACTCAAAGATTACCGCGGATAATATTACGAATTTCAGCGGTATTGAGAAAAGGCGCGTGGATTTGGTGTTCAGTATATCCTATGGAGATGATATGCGCAAGGCAAAGGAGGTTCTGGAGCAGGTTATTGTTGCGGATGCGCGGGTTTTGAAAGACCCGAAGCCGGTGATTGCCGTTTCTGCGTTAGCGGAAAGCAGTGTGGATTTGGTTTGCCGTCCTTGGGTAAAACCGCAGGATTACTGGGCTGTGTATTTTTATATGTTGGAAACCGGAAAACTGGCGTTGGAGAAAAACGGGATGACGATTCCGTTTCCGCAGCGCGATGTGCATCTATATAATAATGCGGCAAAGTAGGCATGGAGAAAAAAGCTTTGGCCTTAGTTATATGAAGGAATTAAACCCAAAGGTATTGATTTTTTTAGCGCTAATGGTAGCGGTTGGTTTAGATTGCGCGTATGCGGATACGCAGAGCGCCTGGAAGCAGGAGATTTCTCTGGGATACAGCCAGAAAACGGGAAACACCCAGAACAGCCAGTTGTCAGGAACATATCAGGGGCTCAGGGCAACGGAATCGGAAGAGATAACCCTGAAGGCGAGCACGCTTTATTCATCGCAAAAGAAAAAGATGGATGGGCAGAAACATACCGGTTCTGCACGATATGCGCCGAATTTGGCGGATACGGACTGGTTTGTCTTCGCGATGACGGAAGCCGAACATGACCGTTTTGCCGCGATTGATTACCGCCTTGTTCCCGCGGTTGGCGCGGGGTATTGGTTTTCCAACACGCGGGATTGGAAGGCCTCCGCGGAGCTTGGGTTAGGTTATGAATACGTGAAATATACCGACAATTCCGATGAGGATAATATGGCCGTTATCCCGCGGGCTTATTTTGAAAAAGCGGTTTTTGATAAGGCGCGTATTTCCGAGGAATTAATAATCTATCCGAACTTGAAAAACGGGCAAAAATACCGCGCCCGTTCGGAGACAAAATTTACCAATCCCCTCAGTGAAGAGATGTCCATGCGCGTGAGTTTTATCGATGAGTTTAATACCGACCCGCTCGGCAGTGCCAAAAAAAACGATACGCAGTTGTTATTGTCGCTGGTATACACATTCTAATTTCTTGTAAAATAAATTCACCGGGTGTATAATTTTTGTTATAAGTTTTTCTGGAGGATAAGATTATCTATGGCAGTACTGCGCGACTTTTTTGCCGGACATTTAGACTTTTTATATATGTGTTACATAATCGCATTTGTCGCCATGGGAGCGGGAATCCTTGCTTTCCCGCGGCGGGATAGCGCTTTTAAATTTACCCGCGTCATGGGCCTGCTTATCGGTTTTGCCTTTGCCCATGGTATCCATGAATTGATGCAGCTGCAGATTCTTTTGCGGCCGCAGTCAACAAGCCTGGTATATATTGCCTTGGCCGCGCTGGCGGTTACAAACGTATATTTATGTGAATTCGGCAGGAATCTCATATG